>JALGVG010000243.1 GCA_029819875.1 Candidatus Zipacnadia bacterium
GGCGAATCACTACCGGCGGCGGCACAGCAGGGCGTCATACCCGCTGTGGGGGCGGTTGGATGAGATCATTGCCGAGGTCAGAGGCAAGACGGCGAGTTGGAGGGGGGAGTTCTAACGTGGCGGTTTTCCTGGCAGCAGCGATTTTGCAGCCGTGGCACGCGCCGACGGCGGTGGACGTGCTAGACGGCATGGCCACCTATTACACCAAGGGCCTGATGGAACAGGTCGCTCAATATCGAGGAGAGGACCTGAGCCACTACGCCGGCGGCGTGGCGCTGAATCCGGCGGGCGACCTGGGGCGGGTAGTATGGCTGGAACCCCTCGACACCGCTCAGGGCAGGCACAACGACCAAATCGAAGGGCCGTTCCTGGTGGTGGATTGCGCTCAGGCGGCGCACTATGCACAGCGGCTACAGCAGAACCGGGTGGTAGAAGTGGACTGGGAGACGGCGCAGCGGTGGGGAATGCAGGGACCAGCGCCGGTGCGGGTGTGGTTCCATAAACCAATGCCGGGAGGGGTCCGCCGTGAGTGAGATATGGAAACCGATCCCAGGGTTCCCCGGATACGAGGTCAGCAACGAGGGCCGGGTGCGCTCCTATCGAGCGCGCGGCGGCGGGGACAACGGTCATTCGTGGCATATTTCATCCTCCCCACAACGAGTGCTGCGACCGGGATGGAGCGCAGGCTACCCGTATGTGCATCTGATGGACGAGCAAGGCAGAAAACGAACGTTCAAAATTCACAAGCTGGTGATGATAGCTTTCGTCGGCCCGGCGCCAGCGGGTATGGAGGTCTGTCACAACGACGGGAGCCGGGACAACAACAGACTGGAGAACCTGAGATATGATACCCGGAAGGGCAACGCGGCAGACATCGATTGGAGCCGGGTTGAAATCCCACGGCGATTCAGCGCCCCGGAGGTGCTGAGTATGAGGCGGCAACGGGCGGCGGGCGCGGGGCTGGCGGAACTGGCGCGGCGCCATGGAGTGACCAGGGCGGCGATCTCGGCTATCTGTCGAGGGCTCGCCTATCGGCGCCTCGGCGGGCCGAGAACGAGGAATCGGTGGCGGAAACTGAGCGATGCGGACCGGGAGAGCATCCAGCGGCGGCTAGGCCAGGCGCGGCAGACAGACCTGGCTCGCGAGTACGGGGTTTCGGACTCGCTGATCAGCCGCATCAAGACAGCGGCCAGGAGGGCGTAATGGAAGCGGTATGGGCTACGGTGTTCATCATCTGGGGTGGGGCGACGGTTTTCGGCCTGGCGCTGTTCGGGCTGGAGGCGGCGATCAAGGTCCTGGATCGGTGGTTTGCTGATTGGTAAGGTGCTACGTCCATAGTATCACGTTTTGGCAAAAGTGGCGCTATGGGTTTAGGGAGTATTATGAGTGAAACCAACTGGATGACGCTGGGTTTGACGACAGCAATCATTGCCGGGATGTTGATCCTGGAACACGTGTTCACCGGCAAGCGGGACTGGCCACGGCAGGTGTACTATGGCGAGGGGTTGGTCACGGTGCTGGGCGGGCTGTTGATCTGGGCGGCGCTGGGGCAAGTGCGGGTGACGTGGCTGACAGCGCTGGCGATGATGCTGGCGGGAGTGGCGTCGGGTGCGCCGACGTACCTGCTGCTGTGGCAGGAGGAGCGAAAGCGGCAACAGGCGTGGACGATCCTGGAGACAACGAACGGCGAGTTGGCGTCGCAGCTGCGGTGTTTGTTGAGCAAGCCGAACAACAGCCGCTACATGCGGCGGCTGCGGGAAATGGTAGAGACGGCGGCATTTGCGACCGCTGCAATGCGCCAGGAGCGCGAGATGATCGAGTTGGCGGAGCGGCAGCAGCACGAGTTACTGGCGCAGATTCGGACAATCGTTGGTGAGTCCCAACAAAAAATGTGAAAGGAGACAAACATGTCTAACGAAACGACTCACGACGCAGATGTATGGGAGGCCGCAGAATCGGCCAAGGAGTTGCCAAAGGTCTACTTTGGCGAGGTCAAGTTTGACCTGTGGTT
>JALGVG010000095.1 GCA_029819875.1 Candidatus Zipacnadia bacterium
AGCAGTGGCCCAGCAGGAGGTGCGGGTGTACGCGAGTCCCGGCACTGATGGCGCCGCCACTTTCCAGTGGAATCAGAGCCAGGTGCGCGGGCGTTACGTCTGCCCTGCGTGCGGTTATTCCACTAACGATGCAGCGGTGGTCACATGTCCGGATCTGTGGTCAGCGCATGGTGGCAGTGTGGCCCTCATAGACACCTACGGCGGTGGGCTGGCAGGATCAGCGGCGACCGGAGCCGGGCGCATCATCAATACTGTGCTCACCAGCCTGGGCTTCTGCGACATCCTGTATGCTGACGGCGCAGGGACAATGCAATACGAGTCGGTGATTGGGCGACCATTCAATCCAGGGGATCATGTATATGCGCGCGCCGCCAGTGACGGCACCTATTGGGCCCTTGGCGATCATATCCGCTTCCTGTTTTCTGATCCGGGTGTGGGGCGCGTAGCGGCGCAGATGGAGCAAACTAGTGGGTTAGTGCCGCCGGGGTTTGAGATTAGCTGTTGTCCGTTCCGTGTGACTGATGGGGAGGTAGTGCAGGTCCGCTATCAGGTAGGGACTGGTCGGTTTCAGCTCTACAGCGACCTGGATGGGCTGGACTACGACAACCTCCCGGGGCTGGGAGGGGATCAGTACACCGCCACCGGGGCGTTTCGCTTTATGATTCCTGTAGGCGCGCCGAGCTTTGCGGCACGTTTTACCGTTCACTCCAATTCGGTGATAATCCCCAATACTGCGGAGGCGCCGGTGCCGGCGGGGATTGACTTCGTCGCCGGAGCGCCTGCGATTTGGGATGACCCCATCCTGACCCCGCGTGGGCTGTACCTGTCGGCGGTGGCTCTGGGGGCTAATGTGATTGGCGATAGCGTCACTGGGACGGTTGTGGAGACGGGCGCTGCCGTGGCGAATCACTACGCGATACCGGCCGGGGCGCTCGGCGTTGGCCATACGCGGGTGCTGTTTCGTGATGCCTCTGAGTATGTCTGGCGCTACAATATCAACAGCGCCGGGGATGCTATGGATGGTCTGCCGGCTGGCAGCGTCCCAGGTGGTCCTGGCATTCCTGTTCCATCCGATCATGGGCCGGTTGGCGAGGAGGTCCAGCCGGCGGATGCGGCGTGGATTAGCAGCCGGGTGCACGTGCCGGTGACACGCCGGCTTCATGGTGGAGTGCCCGAAACATGGCGCAACGGCCCGGCTGAGCCTAATAATGCTTCTACCGGCTACCCCCGCTTCCTGGTGGGGTATGTTGATGGCAGCCGCTTTGTGGATGAGGCCTTTGCCCCAGGAGCCAGCGCTCAGCGCGACTTTCAGGTGCGCAATAGCTGGTCCACAGGAGGCACGGCGTATCTGTATCAGTGCACCGGGTGTGGTGCGTTCCTGGACAGTACACAGACGGGCACAAATTGGGATGTGGATGCACCGAATGACTGCCCGTACTGCTTGACAAATATACCAGGCACCCCCTCACATGTGGATGGTGGCGTAACGCTGGCCGACCAGATGGTCACGAGCCTGACCACACCGCCGGGCGTAACTACCCCTGGCAGGCCGAACGTGAGGCCGCAGATACCGGCCAGTGCCATAAAGCTGACTTCAACTGCCGGCAGCAGTGGAAAGCTGACACCGGGTCAAAGAATGCTGCGCACGGTTTGCATAGACATCCCGAAATATCAGCCTCCCTCAGATCCGACCGGGGGTCTGAATAACGACCTCACCAGCAACTGGGGCTATCGCGGGATGATGATGACGTACCACGACGCGAATGGGAATGGCCAATGGGATGTCTTCTACCGGGACCCGCTGTCGGGGGATACGCTAGACCCTGACACACCTATAGGGACAGCGTACGACCCTCCCCACACCCACGCTTACTGCCCGACCTGTGGGGCGGTCTTCTATGGACCACAAATCCCGGGGTTCTGCCCGTTTGATGGCGACGGGTTGACATCTGTATCCAACGAGGTGGCTGAGAGCCATCTGGCCTGTGAAGAGTTTGATGTCTATGACCTGCAGATAAGCGTGCTCAAGGAGGCTGAGATCGCTCACGCGGGAGATACGGTGGATATCGGGCGGGTAAGCCCCGGGATAGATGCTGGCCTATTGGACACCACCGTTGCGGCGGCTGGTGGTCTGCCGCCGGGCCGGAGCGCGTTTGGGACCAACGTATCCGCCGGAGCCACAGTAACCCGCAATGAGGGCAATATCGCGCTCGGAGGGGCGCTGGGAGTGCTGGCGGATCAGATGGTGCCGGCTGCCGGTGGCGCTGAGCTGACTGCGCGCACGCTGGGACGATGGCTGCAAGCGAACCCGGTGGTGCCGGATTCGTTCTCGTGGTGGCTGGACAGCACGGGTGGCATCTTCCCACCGTATGGGGGGCAGGCCGGTGGATGGGGGCATACGGGCGGAGCGCAGGAGGGCCTGGGTGCGGCGGCGTGGCCCGTGCCGCTGGGCCAGGCCTCGGGTAATTATGCGGGGCAGTATGTGGCGTATCTGGAGACCAACGGTGTCGGCGGTCTGCAGTACATTGACCGCAGCACCGGCGCAGTTCTGACCGAGGGGGACGTGAATGGGGATGGCGTAGCAGATAATGTCTTCGACCCGCGCGTGGATGAGCCGCTGGAGCCAGTCTTTGCGTTCGACGCGCGGCTACGCGTGGCAGAATCGCGCTTCCCGTACAATGACTATTACGGGGCTGACGCAGCGCCGACGGTCCGCTTCGACTATGATGGCACGGGTACTGTGAGCAACTTGCAGGTGTTATGGACCTCCAACCGCAACAGCGTCTCGGGCAGCGGCGGGGTCATTCCTGGCGGACCTGCGCCGCCAGGCAGCGGCCCCGGCGATACGGCGACAGCGGACTATCCGCACAACATCTTGCTGGTCAATGCTGGACCTATCGGCCCGGGCGCTCCCAGCAACTACAGGGGTTTTGCGTGGCTTGGCGGTGCGGCGACGGCTGTGACGGCGGACAATGTGGGGACGAACCCGGGGGCGGTGAATGGGGCGCCGGCGACCTACAGTGATCTCAGCGGCGACCAGTGGCTGTTCTGGCACCGCAGCCTGACGAGCACCCAGGGCGTGCAGTCGGTGCTGCAATTTGACAGTGATCCGGCAGGCACTGGTGCGTTCCCGAACGCGCCAGCCTATCTCTATGCGTCAGGGTATCCGTATGAGAACATATGCGGCTTCTCAGACCCGCTGATAACGAATCCCACGACAGGCAATCCATATCACTGGCTGTTCTGGAACAGCGGCCCGGAGGGTCGGGAGCGGTTGTTCTTCCGGTGGGCCTGGGATCCGGGCGATACCGCCACTGCCAACAACGAGGGGTCGCTACCGTTGGACAACTCGGCAGCAGCGGGCACCGTGAGCAGCGTTGTACCTGACTATGGCAGTGGTGTCTCAATCAGGAAACCCTCACACGGGCCGTTTGTCTATGCCAAAGACCCGTCAGCGTTCTACTGGAACGCCGGAGCCGGTGCAGCGCCGCAGGCCCACGTCTTTTTCTCCGGTTATCTGCGGCACCAGGAGAACGCCGATATCTGCTGGGCCAGATATGCGATGGTTGATCCGGTCAGTGGAGCTATTCTGATGACCAACCCCACGGCGAACTATGGCAAGCTGACGTTCCCACGGGTGGAGAATAATGACCGGCTGCCGGCGATCGGCTGGACGGGTGTAACCCCCACTGACTGGCCGGGCGAGGTAATGGATAGCGACGGGATGCGACAGGTCTTCTCGACGCTGCATCTGGATTGGCTGGTTCACGACGATGGGGCGGGGGATGACTTTGGCAGCGCGCCAAGCCCGGCCCTGGGGGACCCTCAGTTTTACATTGGACTGGTCTATGACGACGGGTCGACCGATATGTATGCCATATCCTGGTCGGAGCCCAATGCCTATGACCAGGCGCGCGGCGTGTATCGGATACTGTCGCCGAGGACCACGGCGCTGGGAACGGTGACAGTTGATCCGCTGCCGGTGCTACCGGCCCTGGAGATTGACCCGGCCTCGGGCGCGGTAGTCTTTGCCACGCCACTGTTTAACCCCAGCACCCCGGCGGACCTGTCCTGTGCGCTGAATACCACGCCGACGGGGTCTGGTGGAGCGGGGCTGCCGGCCGGGCTCACGGATGTGGTGCTGTACGCCGACTACACGCCCTTCATCTGGCGGCTGACCACTGAGGGGGCGGCTGACGACTGCCCGAATGCGTTCCTGGAGACGGATCCCAGTGGCAGTGTGGTGGAGCAGAAGCGGCTGAGCGTGTTTTGGCGGCGCAGCCACGCCGCTGCCGATCCGCCCCACTTCGGACGCACCTCGTTTATGTACCGGGCCTGGACCCTGTCGGTGCAGGTGAACCGGCCGCCGATTAGCAGCGTGGGCGGCATCGCGATATACGACCCCACTGTGCCAGGCTTTGTGCCGTATGGCGGCGCGACGTACGTCAACGCCGCTGATGGAATCATCACGTTTGACCCGGGCACCGAGGGTGAGGTCTTCAGCATCACCTACGATAGTGCTGTGGACGGGGGCACCTACACCGAGACCCACCGGGTCTTGGGCTGGAGTGAGGAAGTGCCTGTGGCGGTGGACACGGTCGCCTCCGAGGGCCCCCTCAGCGTGTCGCAGGAGGTATATCCGGTCGCTAGCGGCCTGCCCGGAACTGCAATCTCAGCAGTACGGTACTGGCTGTTCTGGTCGAGCTCCCGGGCGCTGTATGACCTGCGGCTGCCGGTGGCCAACGGCTCGGACCTGAAACAGACGGCTGACATCTACTGTGCGACGGTGGTGCCTGACTACGCGACGCTGGTGCCGCAGTGGTAGTGCAACCACCAGTAGCGGTGACGGAGGGAACTAGACGAGCTTGTGCAGGGCGAAGTGGTCAAAGCGCCTTGACATACGCGTGTGTATCGGGTAAACTGCTGCCGAATCAGGAGAGCCTGCAACTGCTACCATTTATTGGAGTAGGAGGCGCTACGGAATGCCTGGGAAGGCTACTCACGTCCTGGGCGTAGACATTGGCAACGAAGTGCTTAAGGCTGTCGAGTTGCGGCTAACCAGTCAGGGCATTGAGATGCTTGGTGTCCCTGCAATCATGCCCACGCCGCGCGGCAGTGTTGCCGGCGGCGTCATTGTTGACACTAACGCCGTGGCCGAGGCGCTGGGGACGATGGTCAGCAGTGGCGGCTTCGGCACCAAGCAAGTAGTTGCCTCAGTGGGCGGAGACACCTCCTGTGTGGTGCGGATTGCCGATATGCCACGGATGACCGGCAAGGAGTTAGCCGAGGCAATCCAGTGGGAACTGGATCGGCAGACGCCCTTCCCCGTTGATAACGCCATCTATGACTACCAGGCGATTGAGCATCCCGATCTGCCGGAAGATGAGCAGAATATGCAGGTGCTGATCGCGGTGGCGCAGGACGAAATGGTCAACGCCCACGTGGAGGCTCTGATGGCCGCCAAGCTGACGCCGGTCGCTATTGATATTGAGGCGCTGGCCATCAGTCGCGCCCTGATCAATTCGGCTAATGGCACCTACGCCGACCAGACTGTTGTGCTGTGCAATATCGGGGCCACCAATACCGGCATCTATATCGTGCGCAAGGGGCTGCTGAACTTTGCGCGCAGTATCCCCACCGCTGGCCAGACGCTAACCACCGCAATCCGCCAGAATCTGGCTGAGAATGACGAACAGGCCGAACAGTTCAAGCGCCAGTTCGCCGACCTCACTGCGGCGTATGGTGGATACGCACCTGCTGCGGGGGAGCCAGCCCCCGAGGCCGGCATACTAGTCGAGGAGGGTGACCTGGCCAGGGTCGAGGAAGAGGAGGCAGTTGAGACTCCGGCGGTGGAACCGCAGCCTGCTGCTGAAGCTACTGAAGAGACGAACCTGGCAAAGCAAGAGGTCTATGAGGCGATTTCACCGGTAGTGCTGGACCTGGCCACCGAGATAAGACGTTCGATAGAATACTATCGGCGTCAACATCGCAACGAGGAGATAGACCGGATCTTGATCTGCGGAGGGACGGCGCTGATACCGGGGTTGGCCGAGTTCATCGCCGGGGAAACTGGTGTGGCTACGGAAGTGGCGAATCCGTTTGAACATATCAGCGTTGAACAGGATGAGGCGACAGCCGCATATCTGCGTGATACCGGGGCTTTGGAGGTGGTGGCTATGGGCCTGGCTATGCGTGATATGATAGACTAGGGGCTCCAAAGCCTGTGGAGGGCCAAGCGCTCATCGCGAGGGGCGCAAGCATCCGTGGGGAGGGAAACCGTGCTAAGGATTGACCTGCTGCCGAGACATTTTGCCGTCGCCCGGCGCAATAAGGGCCTCATAGTTCTGATGGTGGTGCTGGTTATCCCTGTCTTGATTGGGATGATGAGCTGGACCGCCAAACTGAGCGCTGACAAGGCTGCGATCCAGAGCCAGATTGACAAGGTCAGGCCGGACGCGGACAAGGCCCAGGAACTATCGAGTGAGGCCACCGCTGAGCGCGCGAAGGTGGCACCAGTTCAGCAGAAGATTGCTTTCATAGCGGCGGCGGACGAGTGTGGGGGGCAATTCTTCGACCGCTTCTATGCTGTCAGCGAGTGGATCAGCAACAAGGCGCGGATTTCTAACTTCACCATCACGCCGCCGAATACGGTGAGTTTCTCGGCCGAATTGCAGAATTCCGAAGATCTGGCTCGC
The DNA here is from genome assembly GCA_029819875.1 of Candidatus Zipacnadia bacterium. GTDB lineage: Bacteria > Armatimonadota > Zipacnadia > Zipacnadales > Zipacnadaceae > JALGVG01. The sequence goes on from JALGVG010000095.1 coordinate 6,696, forward strand.
TTCATCCTTAACTTGCTGCGCTGTCCACACTTGACCGGCATTAGCATTACCTCGTCTGGCGGAGCTCTGGCGGGTGGAGCTATTGCGCCGGGCGGTGCTGGTGGTGGCCCACCGATGGGTGGTGGTGCCCCTGGGATGCCACCGGGGATGAGGCCAGGCGCGGGGGGGATGCCCGGTGCACCGGGCCCCGGAGCACCAGGTGGGCCAGGCGGGCCAGGAATGCCGGGGGCACCCGGACCAGGTGGGCCAGGAATGCCGGGTGGGATGGCAGGGCCAATAGCCGGGCCAACGCGAACGGCTGGTCCTGGGGCTATCTCACTGACGGTAAGTGCATCACTAGTTGAGCCTGTCAGCGTACCGGCCCCACCGGCTCCGGCTGTTGCGGCAATGGCTGGCGGTACGGCTGGCGGCATGGGCATGGGTGGCCCCGGAATGGGTGGACCGGGGATGCCCGGTATGCCTGGCGGGCCCGGGAGGGGTGGGCCTGGAATGGGTGGCCCTGGAGCTGCACCTGCAGGCGGTGAGGAGGAACTTGAGGAGGAGTTGGAGTAGAGCCTAGCCTGACATAGAGGTAGCGTGAACCCGAGGTCAAAGGGATTCGCAAATGGGTAAGATACCATCGTTTGTCATCATTATCATCGGTGTTGTCATAATCGTGGGCATCGCCGGCTTCTTCTATTTGATGCCTATCAACAAGGCCAAGGCAGATATCGCGTCGCTGGAGGACGAACTGCAGCAACTAGAGAGTCAGGCGGCAGGACTGGATGCGGCGCAGGCGGACCTGGATAAGGCCAAGGCAGAGGCGGCGGCAGCGGAGGCGCTGCTGGCCCAGAAGATGGCCGAACGCAGTATCCCGATGTCGTTTATCTATCCGTTCGAGGCCACGTATGCCGTGCTGTGGCCCGAGTATCAGGAGAATCTGCCGGAGCTGATTAGGGCCTTCGTTGACCAGAGTGGATGCAGCTTGCTCTCGGCCACCGCGCTGCCGGCGCCGCCGTTGAGACCTCCGGCCTATCCAGCCGGCGGGTTCCTGCAAATCCCGGAAGGCCAGAGTATTAGCTTGATGATAGAGGGGAGATTGGCTGACCTCGAGCGCTTTTATCGGTCACTGCGCAACTTCCCGCGAATCGTGACTGTGGATAGGCTGTCGCTTACCCGGCAGGACACCGGTGAGCGGCTGGCGGCAACTGTGGGCTTGAATGTGTATTTGCTAGTTGAGGTGCCCGAGGCGGCACCGGCGGTTGCGATGGCTGCCGCTGGTATGGGCATGGGTGGCGCTATGGCCCCAGGCATGGGCGGGCCTGGAATGCCACCTGGAATGGGCGGACCACCGGGGGGGCCGATGGGTCCAGGAGGTGCTGGCCCGGGTGAGTCCACGGAGGAGGAACTTGAAGCCGAGTTGGAGGAATAACAGTTATCAGCTAGCTTGCCGCTGGCAGGCCGTATGAGACCAAAGAGGAGTAGCATAGTGGACAAGGACCGTACCGCAAAAGCGATGGTAGCCGGTAGCCTGGGATTGTTTGTTATCGCCATCGTGATCCTGTTCCTGTTCGTGCTGCCTGCCTTGCAGGGCACCGGCACTCCCAGCGTGGCTCAGACGGGTGCACCGGGAATGGGGGGGCCAGGCGGACGCGGCGGAATGCCTGGTGGTCCGGGAATGCCGGGCGGCCCTGGAGGGATGCCAGGGATGGGCGGTCCCGGGGGTATGGGGGCACCTGGTGGAATGGGAGGCGGCATGGCTCCAGGCGGTATGGAAGCCGCTCCAGCAGCACCGGCAGCGGTTGAGGGCGGGCGCATCGCGGCCAAGAGTCCGGTGCCCTTGGAGCCCTCGCGCGTCAATCCGTTCCTGCCATTGGATGCCGAGGCAGGCGGACTTGAGGAGATCACTGCAACGAAGTATGGTCCGGACTACTCTAAGATACCGATAACGACCCGGCTGGGCTTCACTCGGGTCTCATACCCGCGCATGCGACATTTGCCGCCGTTGCCGGATACCAGAGCCGAGGCCTGGATGCGTATCTCCAGCATTATGTGGTCCGAGGGCTCGCCGATGGCGACCTATGAGACAGAGGATGGCAAGAGCGGTGCGGTTCGCCCCGGCGACTTGGTGGAGAGCTGGGAAGTGCTGGAGATTGGGCGTGACCATGTGATAATGCGCAACCGCGACACCGACGAGGTACAGCGGGTGCCACTGAAGGGCAGAGCAGGCACAGAGTAGCTATTGATCCTCGCGGGGGCAAAGGCGAGGGACTCAAAGTCGAGGAGGCGGGCAGATGAAAGCATTGAAGATTGCAGTGGCCATTGTGTTTGTGTGGGGGCTGGTGCACGGTTTGGCAGTGGCGCAAGGCGGTCAGGGCTTTACTGTGGAGTGGGATAACACCACAGTGAAATCCGCATTAGAAGCGCTCAAGCGCCAGTTCGGGATCAACTATGTGTTGGCGGCTGAGCTAGGGGAGAAGCGTATCACCGCCTCGGTAACAGTCCGGAGCGCGCAGGAGGCCGTACAGGCGATTGCGAAGGCGGCAGGCCTTACCGCGGTTAATGACAATGGCACCTGGCGCATCCGCGAGGCGAGAGAGGGAGGCGGGCCACGCCCGCAGACTGGTGGACGGGCGCTGGGCGTGACGGCCCTGGGTGCGGCTCGGCCGATGCCCACTGCCACGCGACCAATGGTGCCCGGGCTGGGTACAGGTCAGCCGGCTGCTGTTGCCACGCCCGGGGGACTCGGCACAGGCGTCCCCGGTACGCCGGGCGCTGAAGCCGCCGAGATGATACTGCGCTTTGTGGAACTGCGGTTCATCAATCCTTATATGGCGGTATCTCTCTTCGGCGGGTACGCAATAAGTGAGGAGGAATTCC
>JALGVG010000244.1 GCA_029819875.1 Candidatus Zipacnadia bacterium
CGGGTGCATCCACCAGCGCCGCGGGTGCACCGAGCGGATGAAGTGCTCCAGCATCGCCTGGTTGATGTCGTAGTCGGCGATCACGCCGTTCCTCATCGGCCGAACGGCAGTGATGCGGGCAGGGGTGCGGCCCACCATCTGCTTGGCCATATTGCCGACCGCCAGCACCTTCCCCGTTTCGTTGTCCACGGCAACTACCGACGGCTCGCGCAGCACAATGCCTCGGCCCCGCACGTGCACAAGGGTATTGGCGGTGCCCAGGTCAATACCAATGTCGGCGGAAAACAGAGACAACCAGTGCGCCCACGGTCGCAACCACTTCGACATTTGTCGCATCTGAAGCCCTCAAACCCCTTTGGAATCTCCCAAGCGCCGCTCCGATGCCGGCCATCCCGCCTGTCGGAGCATCTGCAATACTTCCTCAATCGGCAAACCCACCACATTATAATACGAACCGCAAATCCCCGCAATCAAATTGCCGCCCTGGCCCTGGATGCCGTATCCGCCGGCCTTGTCAAAGGGTTCCCCGGTGGCGATGTACCATGCGATTGTCTCTTCATCAAGATTCTTGAACCATACGTCGGTGCACACGACCCGGGAGGCGATTACCTCTGCCCCGTGCCCTGTTCCCACGGCCAAGGCCAGGCCGGTCCACACCTGGTGCTGGTTACCGCTCAGCAGCCGCAGCATCTGCCAGGCTTCCTCGGCATTACGAGGTTTGCCCAACAGGCGGCCGCCGATGGACACGATTGTATCCGCACCCAGCACCAGCCGGCCGGCATACCGCGAAGCCACATCCATGGCCTTCACGCGCGCGCAGTAATAAGCCGCCGCCGGCGGAGGCTGCTTGGACGTCACCGGCGGTTCCACGCGGCTTGCGTGCACCTGGAACGGCACTCCGTGTTGCCGCAGTATCTCGCGACGCCGCGGTGACGCCGAGGCCAGGATCAAATCCTCCTGCAGAGCCGCTGCCAACCACTTCTCCACCTCCGGCCGCCCATCGCGGCCCTTGTCCTCTTTGCCGGTCTCGTTGCTAAGCAACAGGTTTCACCTCGTGACGGTAAATGCTTCACATCGCCGCCCCTGCAGTAAGACAATTCGATTAAGCAAATGATCGCACGGACGCAATTTTCCCTTGCCTTACCCTCACCCTCCCTGCAGGCCATGCCCTCGCTGCTTACAGGACACCGTGTGCTGCAGGGCGAACTTGTCAGCAAGCCAATGTCTGCTTGTTTCAGGTTGGCCCTCCGCTGCCGGCATCGAGGCGGCCGGAACGGGCATTGCAAAGGTGCGTGATAAGGTTGACCTTGCGCGACCGCATCCAAACCGTGGTAAACGGCGGTGTAGCCGATATGACGCCGTTTACGATCTACCAGGGCATATGGGAGATAATAAGCCCCTCGACTGCGATGGATATTCCTGAGTTGGGCGTCGTTGCTTGTCCTCGGTTGTACGAAGTGACGTATGAGAATGTCGAGCTGCTTGCCCGCCACCTCGACGACGGCTCCGTCGAGCACACCATTGTAACGCCCCTCGGGCAGTTGCACAAGGCCACCCGCCGGGAAAGCGGCTACGGCAGCACGTGGACCGTGCAGCACTATGTCAAGCATCCTGATGACTATGAAGTGTTGGCTTACCTGCTGGAACATTCCTCTGTCAAGCCGTCCGAGGCTGCATTGAGGCAGGCGCAGGCGGCGGCCGGCGACAGGGGCGTGCTGCTGGCATGGATGCCCCGCGCCCCCTTCCAACGCACCTGGATAGAGTACACGGGGATTGAGCGGCTTGTCTTCGACCTGCAGGACTGCCCCGAGGTGGTCCATCACATCTTCGACCTGATGTTGGAAGACTCGCGCAAGGTCTGGAACATCCTCGCCGGCTTACCGATTACGCTGTTGTGGTGCCCTGACAACATCACGTCCTGCATTACCTGCCGGCGCTGGTTTGAAGAGTACCTGCTGCCGTATTATGAACAGGCAGCCGCCGTATTGCACCCGGCCGGCA
>JALGVG010000096.1 GCA_029819875.1 Candidatus Zipacnadia bacterium
GCGGCAGCGAACCCGCGATTGCTCATCAATCCGCGGATCGCTGGTGGCAAAAACCCCGATGGTAGGGGAATGAGGGACGGCTGGTTGAGTATCAGGCAGTCTCTCCGCGGGCATGACAATACACTCCTTTGCACACATGTTGATATACCACGATTTAACCGTTATTCAGCACACACTATGGCTCCTTCCCTATCACCCCGCCCCTGACCTCCTCGGTGCGCCGGCACATCCCCGGCGCATCGCCGCCTTCTGAATGGCCTCGTAATCCACCGTATCATCCTTCGCCGGGCCGAACCCGATGCGGTCAGTGACGCCGTCAACGGTCACCTCGACATGCCACCGGTCAATCGCCCGGATGACAGGCCGTGACGTCGCGCGGTAGGGAATAATGACGGTGAGGAACTGCTGGCGCACATCGGGCGACGTGGTTTCGAAGCGCAGGTGGGTCGCGGGACGAATCTGTTCCTCCGTGTAGTCATTGCCGTCAGCCCCGACGGCACGATCGCTCATCGAGCTGCGAATGCCGTCCCTGGGCATCCGGAAGGCAACCGCAACGTCGTTGCTGTGATAGTCCAGCGCTCCACCCGCCAGGCGGTCAACCACGCAGTCGGTCGGCAGGTGATACAGCCATGCAACGGTGCCTGGTTCCGTCAACACAACGTCGTCGAAGATGACAAAATAGCGCCGGCGAACGAACAGAAAGTGCCTGTATGCCGCAACCACGTGAGCGGCCGGCGGATAGCAGTTCCCGAACGACCCGCAGCAGTAGATCAGGTCGTCGTCTGCATGATAGGCGACGATGCGGCCTTCCCACGGGTTCTCCGCACGGCAGTGCGCCTGCCCATGACCGTTGATAAGCAGGCTGTTCTTGCTGATGGTATGCTTGTTGAAATTGACATCTTGGGCCGATCCGTACTTGCCGTAGCTGCCGGTATTGGTGGCCAATTCCTCGCCCCATGCGTACAGGCAAAACGACCCTTGCTCCGGCAGGCAGTGATTGGTCCATCCCAATGGCGAGCACTTGAAGCTGAAACCGACACTGCCAGCAGCGTCGCGGCAATTACTGTGCGCTACTACGAATCCTGAACCCTCGGCAAGCAATCGCGTCTCGGCCTGCAGTTGCTGCTGCGGCGGTGGTGCGAAGTAGTAGTAACGTGTCGGCATCTGGGTGGGGAATGGGTAACCCTGGTGTCCCTTGAGTACAAATCGGGTATAACTCTCGGCATCGCCGGCGGTAGTCGCCAGGAGGTTGATATTGCACTGCCATCCCTTGTGCCAGTACGACCCGCCGTCACCGTAATGTTCCCGGTCCTCGCCGATGGGGGTCAACTGTGCGAAAAAGCGGGCGATATTCCCCCACCGGCCGTACTCGGACACCGGTATTCCCAATCCCACTTGCAACGGAGCGAGCACCTCTTGGGCCACGTACATCAGGTGCGAGCGGCCGTAACCTGGTCCCTCCACCCATCCTTCGCCCTGGCTGTAGGGGCCCGGTTGCCCCAGCCAGTAGTTGACGGCCATGAGCAGATAAGGCTTCAGCTCGGGGTGTTCTTCGTACAGGCACCATGCCCCGGCCGTGCCCTGGGTCAACCACTCCATCTGGTGTGAACCGTCGGCATGCGCCGCTGCCCGCTCAATCACGCTGCGCCCCGACCGGCACAGGCTCACGGCGCGGGCGGCAAGCTCCGCGGCGCAAACTTCCCGCTGTTGCTGCGTCATTGCGTCATACAGCCAGTCGTAGCACTCGAACATTCTGCCGGAGTTGTAAATGCCGTAGTAGCTGCCTGCGGGCATCGTTTCGGGCCGATTGGCTTTCTCTTCGCACAATTTCACCAGGTAAGGCACAGCCACTTGGGCGTACCGCGGCTCCACGTCACCCCACACCAGGTGAGCCGCGGCCAATGTGCGAAGCTCGTCCGGATTGGCCACCGTGCCCTTGGCCGCTATCTTGTCGGCCCGGGCCCGGGTGGCTTGCGCAGCCCGGCCGAAGGCGCTGTCGGCTGAACGAGCGGCGCGGATGGCGGGCAGGTCAGCGGGGCGGCAGATGAAGCGCGGATGGCCAAGCGTCGGCAGATCGTGCAGGATGGACAGGTCATAGCTGTCGGCGTCAGGCGCAATGCGAAAACTGCGTACGGTCGAGGTCGCCGCCGTGTTGCCCTTCTCATTCAGCCACTGCACTTGCCAGAAGTATCGGCGGCCTGCCTTGAGCACAGGCAGCATTGCGTAGACGTTGAAATCAACCTCATCCTGGTGCACGACCTGCAGCAGGCGCACGTCCCTGGCAACAGTCAGCCGGAATCGCCACTTGCCCGGAGTTCGCGCCGGCAGCTTGCCCGGGTCCCACGGCCATGTCAGCGGGGGCGGATTGCGCTTGACCACTGCATTGTCAGCCGGCCCCCAGTCGACATAGCGCGTGTGGGTTCTCAGCCCGGCAGGGTCAAGGCAGGCCTCGTCCCCGATGCGCGCGGCAAAGCAGCCGACCGTCAGCACAATCAGCCCCATTGCCATGATGGCCACTTGCAGGTTATGCACCACCAACACCTCCTCGGATAAAAGCCGGCACCGGGCATGGCTGCCAAGCACATCTGGCCGTCCCGGGCTGCACCGCCCCTACCGCCTTGCGCCATCGAGCCGTGACGGCTATATTTTCCAGTACTCGTCAATCGGTCGCTGGTAGGCGTTGACCTTGCCGGACTCGACGTCCGCAGGCTTGATTGGTTTGCCGGCGAGGTTTGATTCGTAGAGTGCGTAGCAAAGTGCCTTGGCCTTCAACGCCGCATACCCGTCCACCTCGGGCTGACGGCCCTTATCTATCGCCTCGATGAAATCCCAGCACTCATTGGAGACACCGTCGTCCAGGCCGTAGGGGAACAGGCGCTGCGTCTTGGCCTTGCTCAACTGCTGCATGTACTGCTCTTGGAGCTTTTCGTAGGGGACCTCGCTGCCGTCTTTGAGCCTCAGGTCGGCACCATGCTGGAACGGATGCATCCATTCCTGGCGGTCGCGCAGCGAACCCTTGGTCCCGTAGTAGACGCCGGTGCGCACCTTGTAACCATACGCTTCCCGCGAATAGCTCCAGTGTCCTACCAGGCCGCTTTCAAAGTGCAAGGTCGCAAGCCAGGTGTCTTCCACGTCCAGGCGCTGTTTGCCCAGGCCGGCCGGCCCGTTGAGCATGGGCGTGAAAAAGGTTCGCAGGTCGGCGTGCACCTCGGCCACCGGCCCGAACACGTGCAGCATCATGTCCGCGAAATGCACACCTGCGTCGTACAGCATTCCCCCGCCTCCGAGCAACTTCAGCCCGCGCCATGCAAATGCGTATGACCGCCAGTTGAATTCCTGGTGGCCCAGCACTTCCATCGTGAAGAAGCTGGGGGTGCCGATGACCTTCTTGCGGTTTATCGCCCATTCCATGACCCGCGCGCCCTTGCAGCGGCGCACCTGCTCGGCTGTCGCTACGATCGCGCCGCTCTTCTCCGCGGCCGCCAGTATCTTCTTGCCCGCCTTGATAGTGATGCCCCCGGGCTTTTCTATCATCACGTGTATGCCCTTGCGCAGGCAGGGAATGGCCGTGGTGTGGTGGAACGCGTGCGGGGTGCAGATGTCTGCCGCATCAATGCTGGTGTCGTCAAGCATATCCTTCACGGAGCCGAAAATCTGGGGGCGTGTGCCGGCGAACTCCTCTATCCTATCGGCGAAAGCGGCAGCATTCTTGGCATTAGTATCGCAAACCGCTACAATCTGGAACTTGTCATAGCCGGCAGCAAGCAGCTTCTCATAACCGCCCAGATGAGCTCCCGCCATTCCTCCGCAACCGATGATAGCAAGTTTGACTCGATCGGGCATGTGCGTGCCTCCTACATAACACAGATGTTTGATGTTTGCAGCCCTCGCTGTTGACAACGCGACCGTAGCGTTGTATACGCCGTTTTTGTTCCACGCTCATCCGCCCTGCTCCTGCGCATCGGCGCCGGGGAGGAAAACTAATTCTGCATGCGAACTAACCGCATATACTGCCGTAACCGAGCCACGAAAGGAAGATCGTCCGTGAAGCCCGTCCGCATCGCAGAGTCAACATATTACGATAAGGTCTATGCCTGCTGGCTGGGCAAGAACATCGGCGGTACACTGGGCGCGCCGTGGGAGGGCGACAAGAGTCTCCACGAGCTGACCTTCTACGATCCCGTACCCACGCAAAGTGCGGCCAACGATGACCTCGACTTGCAACTGGTGTGGCTGAAGATGATACAGGAGCGCGGCCTCTCACCGACGCTGTCGGACTTCGCCGACTACTGGCTTCGGCACTTGCGCGCTTATCCCTGGAACGAATACGGCCGCTGCCTGCGCAACCTTGAACGCGGGTTGCGGCCGCCGATTTCCGGATGCTTTGAGAACTACTTCATTGACGAGATGGGTTCGCCCATCCGCAGTGAAATCTGGGCGTGCCTGGCCCCCGGCGATCCTCAACTTGCGGCCTCGCTGGCCTGGAAGGACGCCGCACTCGACCACGCCGGCGGCGAAGGCGTGTACGGAGAGATGTTCTGGGCCGCCCTGCAGAGTGCGGCCTTCGTCATCTCCGATCCCGTGGCCTTGCTGCAGATCGGTCTGGCCATGATCCCCATCCATTCACTCATCCATCGCGCCGTCAGCGAAGCGATCTGGTGCTATCACAACCAGGTGCCCTGGAAAGAAGCGCGCGAGCACATCCTGCAGTGCTTCGCCTACCGGCAGCCCTGCTATGCCCCCGCCAACCACGCGTTTACCGTCATCGGCTGGCTGTACGGCCGCGACTTCGGCGAGCGCCTGTGCACGGCAGTCAACTGCGGCTACGACACCGATTGTACCGGGGCGACGCTAGGGGCCACGCTGGGAATTGTCGGCGGTACGGAGGCCATTCCCGACGACTGGCGCCGACCGGTCGGAGAGGCCATCGTTCTTCACGAGTTCACCCAAGACCTCGACGCTCCCGCCACCGTGGCGGAGCTTACCGCCCAGACGGTGCAGGCAGGCAAGCAGATGTTGCAGCAACATTCATCGGTGGCTTCCATTGAGCCGCAGGGGGCGCTGCCGGATAATTTGCTGTCTATCCTGCATGACAACCGGCGCGCCCAAGCGGCCCTGCTGCGCGATCCCCAATCCGCTATCGAGGTGGCCGAGGGTTTCGAGGTGGCCCTCCATTATGGGGGCGAACCAGTGCTAAGGCCCGGCGTAGCCAAGACTGTCGGCGTCTCGGTAAGGCGCCAGGAGCGGCCGGATGTGCTGCTGGATGTCCAGGTGCAGGTCGAGGGCCCTCAAGGATGGGCGATCGAGCCGACCCCACAGGCGCTCGGGCAGCGCCGCTTCACGCTGTACGCCGAGGGTGTGGATCCGCGCAATCACCTCAATGTCACTGTCCAGCTCCCCTGCGGAAGCCGACGCTTCCAGTTTCTCATGCTGGGGCCTGAGCAGGCCCGCGGGATGTCGTGCACCGAGCAAGTGCCCACCTGCCCGCACTGTCATGCCCGGCTGTCGGCCTGCATATGCCCTACCGCCTAGGCCGCTTGCCCGCTTCTGGACCGGTGATTGGTCGCCTTCCCGCCGTCTTGACCGGCCGGCAAAGCCGGGCTTATAATTTGCCTGGGAAGCGAGGGCGATGACGAAGGCAATGTCATGGTATTGGAAAGCGGCAGCGTGGGTGAGTATTGTTGCATTGACAAGCGGGGTGGTAATGCTCGTGACAGCTCGCAAGAACGCCGTACGATTGCCGACAGCGCAGACCGCCGCTGCTTCCCCCACCCAGGCCAAGGTCAGACCGCCGGGCGTGGCAGGCGGGTTCTACAAGGCCGATGCGGCCCAATTGCGCAAACAGGTCGAGGACTTCCTGGCAGCCGCAAAACCGCCCAAGCTTCAAGGGCGCCTGGTGGCTTTGATCGTACCCCACGCCGGCTACGACTTTGCCGGCTCGACCGCCGCCTTCGCCTTCAAGCTCCTGCAAGGCCACAAGTATGATACCGTGGTCGTAGTCGGGCCCAGCCATCATCGTGCCTTCGCCGGCGCGGCTGTCACCGATTCCGACGCCTGGGCGACTCCGTTGGGCAACGTACCTGTTGACCGCACACTTTGCAGCAGGCTGCTGGCAGCCTCGCCGCGCTTGCGGGCCGACGACGCCCTGCACCGTGGTGAGCACTCCATCGAAGTCGAGCTGCCGTTCCTGCAGGTCGTGCTGGGGGACTTTCAATTCTGCCCCGTGGAGGTGCAGGACTTCTCCCAGATGAACTGCGATGCCGTTGCCGATGCCCTGGTTGAAGCGCTCGGCGACCGCAATGCCTTGCTGATAGCCAGCAGCGACATGTCTCACTTCCCTGCGACCGATGACGCCGCCAAGGTTGACGCCGACACGCTCCAGGTCATCAAGCAGATGAACCCCCAGCGACTCTCCGAGTGGGAAATCGAGGCCCTCGAACAGGGTGTGCCCGGCCTGGAATGCACCCTCTGCGGGCTGGGACCGGTACGCATCGTGATGCGGGCGGCCATCCGCCTGGGTGCCGACACCGCCCAGGTCTTGGCGTATACCAACTCCGGGCGCATAGACCCGCGCACGGCCGGCCGCAGTGTGGGTTACGGCGCAGTGGCGCTCGTTGATACCGGCCCGGATCGGCGCGCCGCAGAACTGGACAGTGTGAACCTGGGGGAACTGGTATCCCGCCAGGACCAAAAGCAGTTGCTGAAGATAGCACGTACCAGCCTGGAAAGCTACGTCCGCCAGCACAAGATACCGCATGTGACAGCCACTTCGCCGGCCCTGCGGCGCCCCCGCGCCGTGTTCGTAACCCTCACCCTCAAGCACAACGGCGCCCTGCGCGGCTGCGTCGGCAGCTTCGAGCCGCACTCGTCGCTGGCCCAGGCGGTGAATATCGGGGTGCTTGCCGCCGCGTTCCGCGATCCTCGGTTCCCGCCAGTTACCGCGGGTGAACTGGACGATATCCAGATATCTATCAGCATCCTCTCCCCCATGCGGCGCATCAAGGACGCCGGCGAAATCAAGCTGGGCAAACACGGCATCGTGGTGTGCCGCGGGGACCGCGAGGGCGTGTTTCTGCCCGAGGTCGCCGTCGAGCAAGGCTGGGATCTTGAGACGACGTTGCGCGAACTGTGCGTGGAAAAGGCGCACCTGCCCGCTGATGCCTGGCAACAGCCGGGGACCGAACTGTGGGTGTTCACCACCCAGCACTTCAGCGAGGCCGACTTTGCATGAGTAACGACTCGTCACGCAGAGAATTCCTGGTAACACTGGGTTTGGCGGCATGGGGATTGGCAGGGTGTGGGCGCAATCAACAACCAGTTGCCGGGGCACAGATACGTACTCCCCGCGCCCCTTCCCCAACGCCGGACCACGCGCGCGTGGTCATCGCCAGGCGCCCTGATGTGGTTGCCGGCGATGGAAGCATCAATGTTGACCTGCTCGGCGAGATGCTGGACGCCGCGGTCACCGCCCTGGCACAGCAGCCGAAGCCGGTCGCAGCCTGGCAGACCTACTTCGGGCCGGATGACCGCGTTGCCGTCAAGGTGAACACCCTGGGCGGAGCGATGTCATCCACGCACCCGCAACTGGCGCAACTGGTTTGCGCCGGCCTGCAAAGCGCCGGCGTTGCCGAAAGTAATATCATTGTGTACGATCTGCTCAACGAGCACCTGCGGGCCGCAGGTTACGAGGTCAAGCTCACCGGGCCGGGCGTCCGCTGCATGGGTAATGACGCGGTCGGCTATGAGGACGAGGTGACGGTCGTTCGCCAAGTCGGCACCCGGTTCTGTCGCCTTGTGACCAATTGCACGGCCATCGTCAACATGCCGCTGCTCAAGGACCACGACCTGGCGGGAGTGTCAATCGCCCTCAAGAACCACTTCGGCTCTATCAGCAACCCCAACAAGCTGCACACCAACCACTGCACCCCGTACATAGCCGACCTCAACTGCGCCCCGGTCCTGCGCAGCAAGCAGCGGCTCATCATCTGCGACGCCTTGCGCGTCGGCTACGAGGGCGGCCCCACGTTCAAGCCCCAGTACACGGTGCCCTACGGTGCGATTATCGTCTCCAATGACCCGGTGGCGGTTGACGTCATCGGCCTGGAAATCATCGAACAATTGCGGGCCAAACATGGTCTGCAATCACTGATGGCACTCGATCGTGCCCCGCGGTATATCGCCATGGCAGGCGATAGTGAGCGCCGGGTGGGGTGCGCAGACCGCGACAAGATTGAATTGGTTGAAGTCTAGGCAGGGAAGAACCTGATGTCAGACCTACCCGAAAAGATGACCCGCCGCCAGATGCTCAAGCGTTGCGCCGTGGCAGGCGCGGGCTTGGGCTTGGGGCTTGTCGGGCTGGGCGGTGAGGCGTTTGAGGACACCAACGCCGCCCATGCCGCCACCTTGCGGATGCGCGAGGCGATGTTCTACGACAAGCTGCCCGGCAACAAGATCCAGTGCAAGATATGTCCTAAGCAATGCGTTGTGGGCGACGGCGAACGCGGCTTCTGCGGCAACAAGGAGAACCGGGGCGGCACCTACTACACGCTTGTGTACGGCGCGGCAGCCTGCGTGGGCCTCGATCCTATCGAGAAGAAACCGCTGTTTCATTTCCTGCCCGGCTCCAAGGCCCTCTCGGTGGGAACTGCCGGCTGCAACTTCGACTGCAAGGACTGCCAGAACTGGCAAGCCTCGCAAGCCCGCCCCGAGCAACTGCCGGAAAGCAGCGTCTACTACTGGCCCCCCACCACGCTGGCCCAACTGGCCGTCCGCTACGGGGCCGAGGTGCTCGCCTATACCTATACCGAGCCGGTCGTCTTCTACGAGTACATGCTGGACGGCGCCGTCGTGGGCCACAAGTACGGCCTGCGCTCAGTGATGATCTCCAACGGCTACATCAATCGCGAACCCATGCTCAAGGTCGCCGCGCACCTGGACGCCATCAAAATCGACCTCAAGGGCTTCGAGGATGACTTTTACCGCAAGTACTGCGTGGGCAGCGTCAAGCCGGTGCTCGAGACCATCAAGCGCGTCAAAGCTTTGGGCAAGTGGCTGGAAATCGTCTACCTGGTGGTTCCCACGGTCAATGACGATGTCAAGCAGGTGACGGAGGCCTGTCGCTGGCTGGTCAAGGCGGTGGGGCCGGACGTACCCCTACACTTTTCGCGGTTCTTCCCCCAGTACCAGCTCACGCACCTTCCACCTACCCCCTTTGAAACGCTGGACCGCTGCCGCAAGATTGCACGCGAAGCCGGCCTCCACTATGTCTATATCGGCAATGTCGAACCGTGGCGCGGTACCGAGAACACCTACTGCCCGTCATGCGGCAAGCTGGTAGTGGGCAGATCAGGCTACCGCGTTACCGAAATGCACCTCAACTCCGGCAAGTGCGCCTATTGCGGCCACAAGATTGCCGGATCGTAGCTGTCTCGGCGGCCTGGCTTTACTTGCTGGTATGGTCCTTAATGGCTCCGTGGCAATACGATGACATTGTCCGCCGCCGCATCGTATTCCGGCGAGCAGGTGAAAATGATCAACTGCCGCTTTGCAGCCAGCTCCCTGAGCAGGTCGAGGGCGGCGGCCTTGCGCGCAGCATCAAAATTGACCAACACGTCATCCAGCAACAACGGCGCCTTTCCTTCAGG
>JALGVG010000245.1 GCA_029819875.1 Candidatus Zipacnadia bacterium
TGCAGGTTTGATCGGCGAGCCGTATTGGGCGCGCGCCTCGGCCCTGCGCGTGCGTGGTGTGCCGTCTTGGGGAGCATTCATAGACAAGGAGGCTTCGGCGGGCGGTCCATGCTATGATATCGGTGTCCACATCCTGGACCTGTGCCTGTTGCTGATGGGACATCCTGAACCGGTGTCGGTGAGTGCCTGTACGTATCTTGAGATAGCAAATAAGCCCTCGCTAATGCGCCATGATCCCCAGAAGTACACGGTTCCCGAGGACTTTGCTGTAGCCTTGGTTCGTTTCGCCAACGGGGCCAGCATTTCGCTGGAGGCAAGTTGGGCCTTGAATTTGCCGTCCGGCGAGGGTAATGCCGTCATCTGCGGTACCAAGGGCGGGCGGACAAGAACATCAACTCGCACCACGAGGAAATTCGGCTGTTTGCCGAGGCGATCAGGAAGGGATTGCCGTCGCCGGTGCCCGGCGAGCAGGCTGTTATCACCCAGCGGATTATGGACGGTGTCTACAAGTCAGGGAGGTTGGGGCGCGAGGTAAAGGTTTAGCGGCGGACGGCCAGGAAAAACCCGGCGGCGAACCCGCCGGTGAACGGCATATTGTAGTGGATGAGCTTCCAGAGGAAGTGACCGGCAGCCTGGGCGGCCGGCGTGGTATGGCGGGCGATGGCGTCCCAGTGCCATTCAGCATAGCCGTAGTAAGCCAGCAGTTGCATGGCTATGAAGGCAAGGCCCAGCAGGCACCCAAGCAGGCGCACCGTCCGCTTGAGAAAAACGCCGGTACAGTAGCCCAGCAGGCCGCCGAAGCCTAAAGTCACGGCCACAGGAAGAAGAGTATCCATTGCAGTGCCGTTTCCGAAAAGGTAACTTGGCTTGTGATGATACGTGGCCGGCACGAAATTGTCAATATGGCGGGGTGCTAATTGAAACTCCGTGTCCTGATTGTGGAAATAGGGGAGAGGCTGCATCCCCGGCTGCGGACGCGCTTGGAGGATGCAGTCGACATCGTCTCCGTGAACAGTGCCGCAGAGGCGTTACAGGCCATGGACAAGGGCCACTTTGACCTGGCCGTCATGGCCTGTGGTGCCGCTGATCGAGAGACGGCTTGTAGATTGTGTGCCAGCCTGACCGATTTAACATACGCAGCCCTGCCCATTGTGGTAAGCATGCAGACAAATGACATGCAGGACTGCGTTGCTTGCTTGCGCGCCGGTGCGGACGTCTGCCTGCCTGCAGGGGTGCCTGCCGAGGAATTCGTGGCCACGTGCCGGGCGCTGGTGGCCAAAACGCAGTTGCGCTACTCGGCCAGTCCGCTCACCAAGTTACCGGGCAACGTGTACCTGCACCAGCAAATCGCGGCACGGTTGCCCGCGCGCGGGCAACTAGCGGTATTGGCGCTGGATCTTACGGGTTTCAAGGCGTATAACGACCACTACGGATATGCGAGGGGAGACGAGGTGCTTAGCTGGATGGCAGGGGTGTTGCGGCAGGTGGTGGCCGAGCAGGGCACCGAAGACGATTTTGCTGCTCATATCGGGGGTGATGACTTCTTCGTTGTCACCACCCCCGAACGCGCAGAGCACATTGCCCGGGCCTTAATCCAGAGGTTTGACAAGGGAATTATTGGGTTCTACGATAAGAAAGACCGCACGCAAGGCGGTATCTGGAGCTGGACACGGCGCGGTGAGCCCGCTTTCTTCCCAATCTGCAGCCTCGTGGTGGCCGGTGTCACCAATGTTCCCGCCGATATCCGGCATCCGGGGCAGATTTCCCAGATCCTGGCAGAGTTGAAGCAATACGGCAAGGCGATGGGCGCAAGCGTATATGTACCCGACAGGCGAAGGGATCACAGCACTTACCGCGCGGCAACCAAGGTGCGTGACAACAAGGCGGAGGGCAGCGGCCGGGCACCGGCGGGGGGCTGAGTGCGTGTGGTCAGGTCCCGCGGAAGCCATGCCGCAAGATGATGTCGACAGCCTCCCACAAGCCGGGAGCTACGAAACTCGGAGTAGTACCCGATTGTCGCAATTGCTCGCTGACTTTGTCAGGGTTAGTACCGCTTTGCACAAGAATTGTTGTACAATCTGCGGCATGGCCGGCAAGTATGTCCTTGGCGCTGTCACCTACGAAATAGCTGCGTGGCAGGTCTATGCCGTACTTGACAGCCGCCTTCTTGAGCATCCCCGGGGCCGGCTTGCGGCAGTAGCAGCCGGCGTCGGGGTGATGGGGGCAGAACTGGATGCCGTGGATCATGCCACCAGCCTTGCGGACTGCGATCTGCATTCTGAGGTGTATGGACAGCAAGGTGCGGTAACTGAAGATACC
>JALGVG010000097.1 GCA_029819875.1 Candidatus Zipacnadia bacterium
GACACATCAATCATCTTCAAGTCGTGCGTGGCCGAGATGATCGTCACACCGCTCTCCCGGTTCAGTTCCTTCAAAAGATCAATGATCTCCTTACCCGTCTGCAGGTCCAGGTTACCGGTCGGCTCGTCCGCCAGCACAATCGCCGGGCTGTTGGCCAGCGCCCGCGCCACCGCCACTCTCTGCTGCTGGCCGCCCGACAACTCGTAAGGCTTGTGATGCAACCGGTCGCCTATTCCCACCAGCTCCAGCAGCCGCCGACCCCGCTCCATCATCTCGTCAGTCCCCATCCCCGCAAATATCATCGGCAGCGTTACATTCTCAAGCGCCGTCATCACCGGAATCAAGTTGAATGTCTGGAATATGTATCCTATCTTCCGACACCGCAGCCATGCCAGCTCGAAGGCGTCCAGTTGGGCCATGTCCGTCTCGTCAATGAAGCACGTCCCCTCCGTCGGCTTGTCCAATCCACCAATCATGTTGAACAGCGTCGACTTGCCCGACCCCGACGGCCCCATGATGGACAAGTACTCCCCGCGCCTGACGTCCAGGTCCACACCCCGCAGCGCCGGAACCTCCACCTCCCCCATCTTGTAGATCTTCTTCAACCCCTTCGTCCGCACTATGAACTCGTGCGTCGTCGCCGAATCGTCCCGCGCAATCGCCGCCATCTCCCGCTCATGCTTGTGCGCTATCTCCTCCATTACCTCCCGCAAGTCGGCATTGCACTTGGGGCATACCGTCACTATCCCCGGTGTATCAATCTCGTACCCGCACTTTGGACACACTATTTTTGCCATCGTCAGTCTCCTCCATGGCTTTCTTCTCCCACCTCTTTCCACCATCCCCGGTTTTTCCGCCTCGTACTCTCTACCTGCCTTGCACTGCTCTCCCCAACTATATCTCGGTCCGCAGCGCTGCCGCAGGCGGCATCCTCGCTGCCCGGATCGCCGGCCCGATCGCCGCTATCAGCGCCAGCAGCGTACCAATCACCACCGAAATGCCCATGTATGCCAGCATCTGCGCCCAGTTCATCTTGGCCGGGGTATCCCACCCGTCCTTTATGCAGAACACCAGCAGCATTATCAGGTGCCCTCCCAGTGCCCCCACAAGCGACCCCAATAACCCGATGAGCACCGACTCAATCAAGAACAATCGCACAATGAACGAATCCAACGCCCCCAGGCACTTCATCGTCCCGATCTCCCGGAACCGCTCCGTTACCGACATCAGCATCGAATTCGCTATCCCCACCGTCGTCACCAGCAGCGACATCACCACCAGCCACCTCTGGCGCGCCTCCCGATTCGCCTTCGCCTCCTCGTCCACCATCGAAATCGTCTCCTCCGTGTTCGTGACGCCGGCGGCGCTTTGAACCGCCTCTACCTGCGTCCTGTGCGCCTCCTCCCGGCTTCTCTCCAACCCCTCCGTTATCACCTTCGACGTCCACACCGAAGACAAGAACGCGATCCCCAGCACCACCCCCGCCGCCGTGATCGCCGCACGCCCCAGCCGCAATGTCACGTTCCGTAAGCTGATGCGAAACGCGTCACTCCACGGCAGCGTTATCTGCCTCTGGATCTTTCCTACCCCTCCGCCCCCTCCTGCGACCTCCTTGACTTTCCCTCTGTGCACCATGCTACTCTACTCCTCGCCTGTGTAAACGCCCTCGCTGAATAGGATTTTCTCCTTCCACGCACGCCACCCCTTCACCTTCTTCAATACCCACCTATTGACGCTATTGCCCCCCGCCCTTGTTGACAGACCCATTTTGCCTATTCTACAATGCCTGCACACATTCCTGTCAAACGCTATCCAATTATGCCTCCACCACTGCCCTTCGGCCTTCTTCAAGTCTACACCGGCACCGGCAAAGGCAAAACCACCGCCGCCTTGGGCCTGGCCTGCCGCGCCCTCGGCGCCGGCCTGCGCGTCTGTTTCGTCCAGTTCATCAAAGGCGCCGTCCCCTCGGCCGAGTCCAATATCGCCCCCCTCTTCGGCGACTCCTTCGTCCTGCGCGCCTTCGCCCGCCGCTCCTCACCCGTCATCTTCGGCGGCCAACCCACCGACGAGGACCGCCGCGCCGCATCCCAGGCCTGGGACTTCGCAGCCGCCGCCATCACCTCCGGCGACTTCGACATCGTCGTCCTCGACGAAATCAACAACGCACTGCATCTGGGACTGCTTGACCTGGAGCGCGTACTTGATCTGCTCCGCCGCCGCCCCTCGCATGTGGAGGTCATCTGCACCGGCCGCAACGCTCCCCCCGCCTTGCTTGAGGCCGCCGACCTGGTCACCGAAATGCGCTCCCTGCGCCATCCCTACGATACCGGCATCCAGGCCCGCAAGGGCATCGAGTACTAGCCGCCCGCCCTCCGGCCCCCCGCTCATTGCTCGCCGCCTTCCACTCCCAGCAGCTCCACCGCCTGCCTGGCCGCTGCCTCCGGCAACTGCCGCCCGCTCAACACCGCGTACAGCGCCGCCCCCAGCGCCCCCCGCAGCCTCGGCCATGCCTCCGGCGGCAGCCCGAACCCCCGCTCCACGTTAGCCACCAACCCCCGCTGCCGCTGGTTCTGCTTCCAGCGCTTGATCAGCGACAAGTTCGCCGGCACCCCTCCCAGCGTGCTCAGCAGCTTCTGGCACCTCTGCCCGCACACCAGGTCCGCGAACTGCTTGCACTCCTCCAGCACCGCACTGCTCCGAAAAATAGCCAACCCCTGCACCGTCACATCCCCGCTCCCCTCGCCGTCCTTGGCAAACGGGCATATCTCGTACTCCATCTCCACCCCCGACTGCGCAAGCCGCTGCGTGAACCCCGTATCCGTAATCACGCACCCAAGCCTGCCGGCAACGAACAACCCCTCCAGCTCCGCCTGCGACCACGTCAGCACCTCCGGCTGGCCCGCCGCCCGCGCCACCTCCAAGTAGCTCGACAACGCCTCCGCCAGCTTCTCCTCCTTCAAGCTGATCTTCCCATCCGCATCCACCACCGTCCCCCCCAGCGCCCACACTATGTCCAGCAGCGCCGCCGCCCCGTCACCTTGCGCACTGCCGGGCAATCCAATCCCGTACACCTTCGGCGGATCATGAAGCTCCGCCGCCAACTTCGCCACATCAGCCCAGCTCTGCGGCCGCTCCGCTTGCTTGGCCTCCCGCAGGTCACGCCGTATGTATATCACCCGTGCATCAACACGCCACGGAACCGCCCGCAGCACCCCTCCGACCGTCAGTTGGTTGAGCACCGCGCTGCAAATCTCCCTCAACCGCTCGGGCCTTACCACCTCGTCCATGGGCTGCAGGTACTCGGCAAACTGCGGCAGCCACAGGTCCGGTATCACCACCATGTCCGGCGCCGACTTCGCCTCTTTCCCGCACCACTTCACCATGCTCTCGTACGCCAGCGCCGGGTCCCTCACCGTCAGGTGCACGAGCACGTCGCGGTGATATTGCTGGTACATCCACATGATATCGTGGATCGCCTGCAAGTTCGCCGCCGGCCCATTGTACCACACGCATAGCTGAATGTGCTTGGGCGTGGCGGTATCCGCCCCTGCCGGCAGGTTCACCACTGCCAGCAGCAACACCATGCTCACTCCGATCGCCCGTACAAGCACCGGCCCGCTCCCTCTTGTTCGCTTACGCATGACTAGGTGCATATAGGGCCGCGGCTTGCACAAACCGCGGCCCCTGCCTGCTCCCTCTGGACACAATATTACGGCAGCCCTACCAGCGTGCCACCTGCGACGGGCCGCCGCTGGCCTCTATCTCCTTGATGGTTATCCTTGTCACAACCGACACCTTGACAGGCTCGACCGTGGTCTGTGTCATTCCGGCTCCTGCTCTGCCCTGCATCCCTGCTGCCGGCGCACCGGGAACACCCGGCGCCCCACCAGGCCGCATCCCCGGGCCCATCGGTGCCATCCCAGGCCCCGGCATCATCCCCGGCATCGGCGCTCCCGGCCCGCCCGGGCCCATCCCCGGAGCCCCCGGCGGCATGCCCGGACCCGGCATCATCCCCGGGCCTGCTCCCGCCGGCCCACCAGGCATCATGCCCGGGCCTGGCATCATCGGCATCCCCTGGCCGGCCGGTCCCGGGCCGCCGAACGCCGCCCCCGGCGCCATTCCAACCCGCGCACCCATCCCCTGCTGTGACGTCCCGCCCACCGCTCCGGCAAGCAATGCAGCCAGGTCCTGCGGCTGAATCTCTACCTCGCGCTTCAGCGTGTCCTCCATCGCCACAAACCGCCCCTCGTCCAGTGCGAAATACGAAATGCGCTTGCCCTCCAGCTTCGACTTGCCGTTTACCGGAAAATCGGCCAGGTGCCACTCTCCCAGGTCCTCGTCCTTGGAAAACGTGCTCACGATCCTCGCGCACGGATGAATGCCCTTGTACTCGAACCCGTCCAGCTTGTGCGTCGCCTTTATCTTAACCGGCGCATCCTGCTGCTCCAGGTACGAGCAGTACGTCATCTCCCCCTCCCACGTGTCGCCTACCTGCAGGTCCCGGTCAGGCAGCTCCACGTACAGTTCCCCGAACACAAAGCGCTCTGAATCATCGTGCATCGGCTTGATAACGTTGTTCGGCAGCACCTTCACCCGGAATATCTTCCCCACGCCGTCCAACCTCTTCGGGCCCGGACCGTCCTTCACCACCAGCTCGTACCAGCCGTCCGCCACCCGCTTGTCAATCACCGCTCGCCCTGTCGCCGTGGGTGTCAGGCATTCCTCCTCCCACTTGGCCTCCGCTACCAGTTGCAGGCTCGTCGGCAGTTCCTTCACTGCTCCTGCCTGCCGCGCACCACCGGTCGGCGCTCCAACCCCCGCTCCCGCACCGGGCCTCGGCGCCCCCGGCATCATTGCCGGCCCGGGCACCATCCCTGGACCTCCAGGCATCATCCCCGGACCTCCAGGCGGGCCCCCGGGCATCCCCGGGCCGCCGGGCATCATCCCCGGCCCCGGACCCGCCGGCCCCATCCCCGGGCCTCCGGGAGGACCTCCCACGCCTTGCGGCCCCATCATCGGACCCCCCATCGGACCGGCCGCGCCCTGTACCATCCCCCCGCCGGCCGGCATGCTCAGTTGCTTTATCGCCTCCGCCGCCTTGTCGCTCAGTTGCACGTCCGTCTCTCCAACAAGTGCGTATCGCACCCGCTCGCCCCTGACGTACAAGGCCCGCAGGTTCACCGCCCGCCCCATCATCGCGGGACTGATATCATTGTTGACCGTCACCCTGATCGACGCTTCCCCCTGTGGCTGCCCCGCTGCATTGTATCCCGTCGCCGTAATCCGGTACTCACCGTCCGGATACAGCCGCTGCCCTCGCTCGTTGCGGGCCTGCGTGTCCCACCGGAACTCAAACGGCGCGGTTACCGCCTCCACGTACGCGCCGCTTTCGTTCACCCGCGCGATCTTGAACGCAATCCACCCCGCGTCGGCAGTTGCCTTCACCCCTTGTACCACCACCTCCCCGCGTACCACCGACCCGTCCGCCGGCGATGTAATGCTCACTGACTGACAATAGCCCGCTTGCCCCAACATTGCCACCAGGGCAACTGCCAGCGCCAATTGCATCCCTGATTTGCACAGCCTCATGATTTACGCCCCTCTCATCTGCTCGCTGTCATGACGATGGGACAACTCATGTGCTAGCTCTTTTAGTATCGGCCGCAGCTCGGCCGCACATTCCGCCAGTGACTGGGGCACCACCCGAACATTGCCTACTGTCGTCATGTAGTTCGTATCCCCGCTCCACCGCGGCACTACATGCAGGTGCACATGCTCGTCTATCCCCGCCCCCGCCGCGCGCCCGATGTTCATCCCCAGGTTTATGCCCTCCGGATGCACGCACCTTTGCAACGCCAGGCAACACAGCCGCGCCACCAACATCGCATCACACAACTGCTCCTCGCTCAACTCCACAATATCCCCTACGTGTACGTACGGCACAACCATCAGGTGACCGCTGTTGTACGGAAACGCGTTCAGCACCACGAAGTTGTGTTTGCCGCGATAGACGATGTGGTTCTTTTCGTCCTCTTCCTGCTCGATCATCCGGCAGAAAATGCAGCCCTCAGGTTTGGGACCCGCAACGTCTTTCATTCGCCATGGCGCCCATAGATGTTTCAACTATCCAACCCCCACCCCGCACTAATGGGCAC
This sequence comes from Candidatus Zipacnadia bacterium, assembly GCA_029819875.1. GTDB lineage: Bacteria > Armatimonadota > Zipacnadia > Zipacnadales > Zipacnadaceae > JALGVG01. The sequence continues at coordinate 6,156 of JALGVG010000097.1, forward strand.
CATACCACAGGTATGCGCCCACTAAACTTGCAATTATCCAGATCACCGACGAAACCTTCGCCACCTTGTCCAGCCTCTCCTCCACGCTCCCCTGCTTGAATTGAGAGGTGTCCATCCCCCCCAGCGCAGCCGAAAAGCCATCCGACTGCTTGGGCTGAAACATCACCGCCAGGATTATCGCCACCCCGCTTATCAATGCTATCGCTGTCACTACGTACTCCATTCGCACCCTCACCCATGCTTTTTATTCTTGACTTGCGCTCTCCACCGGCCCTGCCCGCATCCCCCACCCATGCTCTGTATCTCCCAACAGGCCCGCTGACTGCGCCGCCTGTTGTGCACTACAGCTCGCCGTAGGTTGAATTCTACACGAATGCTTTCCCTACCGTCAAGCGAGGCCCCCCGCATACTCCCCTCCGCCGACCTGCCCACCCAAAAAGCAAACGGGACGTTATCCTGCCGGCCCAAAATGCCAACTGCGATAACGCCCCTGTTTTGCTCTCAACCTGAAAACTATCTTCGCAGCCGCCCTGCCTCCACCCGCACCCCGGCTGCCTGTGCCGCTTACCGCCAGATCTGTATCCGCGTCACCTTCATGTTGTGCAGCGTAAACGCAATCCTGTCTTGGTCGTACTGCATTATCAGGTCGCGCCCGTACACCATCGTTCCGCCGCTGCTTACCGACACCTGGATTATGCCCGTCCCCGGCGACGCCGTCCCTGCCACGCTCCCGTCAAACGTCTGTATCGTATCCGGTATCCCGTACCGGTACAACACCCTCTTGAAACTGTCTCCTAACTGGATGTACTTGTGCGGCCGCCACAACGCCGTCCGTGCATAGTCGCACTTTTCCCCGGCAATGGTAATATTCGTTATGTAGCCGTCCCGATCCAGCACGAAGCCGATTACCACCGGCCCCTTCTGGTAAATCCACATCGTCTCGTCGGCTTGCATGTTGTCAATGGCCACCGGCAGTGCCCAATCCGGAAATTGCGTGGATGTCACTGCTCCGCCCCCACCGCCGCCGGCACCGGCCATCATCGCGCCTGCTCCACCCCTGGCTCCCGGTGCCCCGGGAAACATCCCTGGCCCGGGCATCATCGCCGGTCCACCCGGTCCTCCCGGCATCATCCCTGGGCCTCCCGGCGGACCGCCCGGACCTGCTCCGCCCGGCATCATGCCCGGTCCTCCCGGCGGACCTCCAGGGCCTGGCCCTCCAGGCATCCCGGGCCCGCCCGGCATCATGCCCGGTCCCCCCGGTGGGCCGCCGGGACCTGCCCCACCGGGCATCCCCGGTCCGCCCGGCATCATGCCCGGACCACCAGGCCCCATCCCCGGACCTCCGGGCATCATGCCCGGACCGGCCGGCGCGCCAAACAACCCTCCACCCGGCCCCGGCGCGCCTCCGCCGGCTCCTGCACCGGCAGCGGCGCCCCCGCCACCACCTATCACTATGCCATCGGGCTGGCCATATACGTCCAACAGGTTAATCGCATGTTGCCCCAGCCGCATCCCCGCCAACTGTATCTCCGCGGCCTGGGCCATCGTCGCCACAACTGCCAACGTCACAATGCCAACAAGAACCAGGCAAAACCGTCCGTCGCGCCTGATTGCCATAAGGGCTGCCCCTTTCCACTCACCTGCTTTAGGTTAGGTATTTGCCAGGTATCGCCCTGGCCTACAGCCCCTCCGCCTGCTGTCTTACGCCGGCGACAATTATCCTGCGCAGTATACCACAAACCCCGAAACTATTTCAAGGTCACCGGCACACACTCCTTCTTCCCGTCCGCCGCCCGTCATTATCATACCCGATTCCTCCCCCCTTAATCCCCCGCCAAACGCACTTGTTCTTGACTTATCAACTACCCTTGTGCTATCCTCCAACGCTGAAGAGTAATATAGCCTGTCACAAATTGCCTGGCAATGCTGACCTTGGGGCAACAGCCCCTCGTCGCTGGCTGTCCCCAGGGCAGGTGTCTTCTCGCTGCTGGGTGGGGATGCCTGCATCGCTAGCCTAAGTCGTTGCCACTGGGAGGGGTTCAACATGTTACAGGCAGTCAGGTCCTCATGCTGGCGGGCCGTTGCGCGAGCCGGTATCATCTGTTTCATCGCTACATCCGTCCTGCCGGCAGGTTGGGCGGCACCCTTGGTCGTCATCACCAATCCCCCCGACGGGGCAACCGTAACCGGCCAGGTCTGGATTGAAGTATCGTTTCGCAGTGATACCGCATCCCCGATCTCCCGGCTCCAGCTATACGTGGACGGTACCGTGCAGCGTGATTACATCCTCGCCGCTCCCCAGCACGAAGGCCGACAAGCTTTCTCCTATGACTTTTCCTTCCCTCCGGGCTCCAAGCACGAAATCACCGCCAAGGCCTTCGATGCTGACGGCAATGTCGGCCAGGCCACCATTCACGTCGAAGTCAAGTCCGCCCAAAGCAATGCTCCCGACCGCATCCCTCCGGTCATCAGCATCTACTACCCCACCCAGGGAGAGCGGCTCTCCGGAACGGTTGAAATCAAGGCCGACGCCACCGACAACGTCGCCGTCAAGAACGTCTACTTCTACCTGGACGGCAAGCTGAAGACCCTCAAGATCAACACCAGCCCTCCGTACGTGGACCGCTGGGATACCCGAAAGATCGCCGACGGCGAGCACACCCTGCAGGCCGTGGCCGAGGACGCCGCCGGCAACCAGGGCCGCTCGGAGAATGTCATTGTCGTCGTGGAAAACCACCAGATGACGCTGGCCTCGCCCACGGCGACCACCACGCAGTTGCAGACGCCGCGGACCATCACCATCTCACCTGGTTCGACGTCTGAAGCCCCGCCGCTGCTGGAAACCACTCCCTCGGTAGTGGTCACCCCGGCTGCAGGCGAGGTGCAATCACAACAGTTCGGCACCCCAGCCCCCGAGCAATCACGCACCGCCCCGGCCGCTGCAGAGCCGGCGCCCAAGCCACCCTCCACCAGCTTGGCGACCGCCGAACCGCAGGTCCCGCCCACCCCGGCACTGACCGCCTCACCGGCTGCGGCTCCGCTCCCGGCCGGCAACCGGATCGCGATGCCCTCGCGCATAGCCCAGCCGTCACCCGCCGGCCGCCACGGTCCCAGCCTCGCCCTGCTGCCGCCGACTTCGCCG
>JALGVG010000098.1 GCA_029819875.1 Candidatus Zipacnadia bacterium
CCAGGCATGAGTGCACCGCCAGGGCCGGGTATGATGCCAGGCGCACCAGGCATGAGTGGACCGCCAGGACCGGGTATGATGCCCGGCGGCCCGGGCATGGGGCCCGGCGGGCCAGGGGGCATGATGGGTGGCATGATGGGCGGAATGGCAGGAGGCGGGGCAGCGACGGCGCCTGCCTCGTCGACTTCTTCGCTGGAACTGACACGTGAAGGTGAACTGCCCGAACATGCACAGGCGATGAGGACAGCACGGCACCTGGTGCCTCCACAGCATTATTGATCAAGACAAAGTGTAGTTGGGATTCGCACAGGCGCTCTCGGTTGACTACCGGGGAGCGCCTGTTGTTTTGGAGTTGACGAGCCGATATTGCTGCCAGCGCCCCTGGTGGAACTTGAAGGCGAGCAATGCAAGACCAACTATACTGGCCACGTCGTAGCCGAGCCACACCCCGACAGGCCCCAGCGCCGCCGTTATGGCCAGAAGATAGGAGAGCACGGGCCCGATGCCGGTGGTGGTTATGAGGCTGACCCACAGCGGCGTCATGGTGTCCCCGGCTCCGCGCAGTGCCCCGGAAAGGGCCATGGAAGACATCAGGAACGGCTCACAGATCGCCAACACCCAGAGGGCGAGGACACCGAGGCTCATCACCGTGGGGTCCATGTTACCGGCGAAAAACCCGATAATGGGACGGCCGAGAAGCAGGTAGCAGGTAATGAACAGGAAGCTGAAGGCCAGGGCAATGTGCATGGCGGCCCACCCGCTGCGGGAGGCCCGCTGCGGCTTGTGGGCACCCAGGTTCTGACCGACAGCAGTCATCGCCGCCGACATCATCGCCAGGCCCACCATTATGCTTATTCCACGCACTTGGCCTGCCAAGCCATGGGCGGCGACAGCAAGGGAGCCCTCAGGTGTCTTGTTGAGAATCCAGATGACGACAGCAAAGGCGATGTTGCGAGCAAAGGCTTGCACGGAGCTGGGGATCCCGATATACAGTATGAGCCACCATGTTCGCCAGTGTATGCGCCAGGAGGTGCGCAGGCGCAAGGTGAGCACGAAACGGCCGGACAGGAAGACATAGGCCAGCAGCATCAACCCAATGGCCCGCGCCAGGCACGAGCCCAGCGCGGCGCCGGCTACTCCCATGGCCGGCAGGCCCAGTTTTCCGAAAATAAGCAGGTAGTCGAAGCCGATGTTCAGAACATTCACCAATGCCAGGGTGACCAGCGGAGTAATGGTGTCGCCGGCTCCGCGCAAGGCGCCGTTGAGTATGAAGCTCGGCAGTAGGAAGATGGCCAGGGCGAAGGTTATCTGCATGTAGGGCAGGGCGTGACCGATGACCTGGTCATCGGCACCTACAACGCCAAGCAGCCATCGTGACATCGCCAGGCCTGCCGGGGTGACCAGCAATAGGGTAGTGCTGCAGATCAGTAGCAGCGATTGCTTGACTACCTGGTGGGCGGCTTCGGAGTTGCGGGCGCCGATGTGTTGGGCGACCAGCACCTGGGTGCCGGTTGCCACGGCGAAGGCCAAAGACATTACGATGGTTATGACTGACCAGCTTGTTGTGACGGCGGCGATGGCGGCTGCCCCCAGGTAGGAAATCATCTTCATGTCGGCGATGCCGACCCCAAGCTGGAGGAGCTGGGAAACGATGATGGGCCAAGATAGCAGCAACAAGCTCCCCAGCAGGTTATGCCGGGTCATGTCTATGTGAGAGCCGATGCGTGGAGAAGGGGGTTGCTTGTGTTGGTTTGACATTGCCTGTGATTCCTGGCCTGCTGCAATTTCGGACATCGTGGTTGTCGAACTAACAAGTTCGTTGCCGAGGATAGTGAGCCCTCTTCGTGTCGATGAAAAGAACAGCCTGGGTGTCAATCGGTGGCTTGACGGCGTTCGGCCTGCTGCTGTGGCGGCAGGTGCTGGTGGGCGGAAAGGTCTTTTTCTGGCATGATGTGAGCCTGGCATACATGCCCCTGCGCAAGATCGCCGGCGATGCCATAGCCGGCGGGCACCTGCCATTGTGGGCTCCCCAACTCGGATGTGGTTTTCCAGTACTGGCGGAAGGGCAGGCAGGGGTATTTTATCCGCTTCACCTCATCGGCTATCTGGGGCTTCCATATTATCATGCCTATTCAGCATACGTGTTCCTGCACTGCTTGATGGGGGCGGTATTCGCGGCGATGCTGTGCCGGCGGCTGCGGATGAGCTGGCAAGCAGGGGTAATCGCGGGGCTGGTGTACGGGTATTCGGGCTTTTTTGTTACGCACGTGCTTCACATTACAATGTTGGAGGCGGCGGCATGGCTGCCTCTTATCTTGTACTGCCTGTACGGCGGGTTGGCGAGCGGAAAGGTGGGGTGGTGGATAGGGGGCGCGGCGGCGATGGCCATGGCCTTCGTGGCCGGCCACCCACAGATTGCATTCTACGAGGTGGTCGTCGTTGCAGTGGTGTTGGGCGCGTACTTATGCGGATTGTGGGAGACCGGCCAGAGGGCGGGATTGCGGATAAGGAGGGCCATGGCGGCGGCAAGCGTTGTACTGGTGCTGGGCGGGGGGCTGGCGGCAGTGCAATTGGCCCCCACTTATGCGCTGGCAGATTTTGCCGGCCGGCGAGCCGAGGTCACGCCCGCCTACCTGCGGGAGCTTGCCATGGCGCCGCGGAACCTGGCCTACATGATTCATCCCTATATCTTCGGGTCCTATGCCGACAATAACTATTTCGGCGGTGACCACTACTACGAGGTGTGCGGCTATGCCGGGGTATTGACATTGCCGCTGGCTGTCATGGGGTTGGCGCTATGGCCGGGCCGGCAGAGGTGGGTGATGGCAACACTGGTGGTCGGCGGGCTGAGCCTGGCGTTGGCAAACCAGAACCCGCTGTACGAACTGTTCCCAAGAGTGCCCGGTTTTAACATGTTTCGGGCACCGGGGCGATGGGTGATGGTATTCACGCTGGGATTAGCCGTGTTGGCGGCGATGGGGACCGAGCTGCTGGCAGGTCCGCGCAGGCGGCAGGCAGGACGGCTGGCGATGTGGCTGGCGGGCGGCGGCTTGCTGGGCATGGCGGCGGTGTCAACGGCAGTATGCTTGATGGAAGAGCCGATTACGGGCCTGCTGGCTCGGTTGCTGATGGCTCGCCACGCAGCGGCCGCGGATGCGGCGGCGCGTGCCGCTGAAAAGTACCAGTTCATCTGCGCGCGCCTGGGTTTTGCTGACCCGTTCTGGCTGGCGGTGGCCGGTGGGATGGTCGTGCTGGGTATCTGCGGTGTATTAAGTGCCAGGCGCAAGCGCGGCGGGAACTGGTATTACGTGCTGCTGTGGGCGGCACTGGCAACCGAATTGTTTGTTTTCGGGGACCATTATAATGGAGTGTGCAACCCCAGCTACTATACATCCCCGCCGGTGTTGGCCCGCTGGATGAAGGCAAACGATCGCTGGGGGCGCGTATACAGCGACGTGCGACTGTTCGACATCCAATTCGCCCCGCCCGGCTATGACGGCTATGCGAGCGGTGATGTGGAGCCGTTTATCGCTGAACGTGAGACGCTACGGCCCAATCGTCCTGCCCTGTGGGGGCTGTGGTGCGCTGACGCGCAGTACGGCCTTGTGCCCCAGCGCCACTATGACCTGCTGGAGGGATACGTGCAGCAGGCCTTGGCCGGTGACAGCAAGAGCGTTCGTCACGCGCTTATGGTGCTGAGAATGCTCGGGGTGCGTTATCTGCTGGTGTCTGCAGACGATCCGCCGGCAGGAGTGGTGCCTGAGGGGCCGCGAGTGGGGCCGGTTGCAGTGAAGCTGCTGGAGCCGCTGCCGCGCTGCTGGATAGCAAGGCAGGTAGTTTGCTGCCGTAGTAGAGCAGAAGCGCTTGCTGCTATCGTGGATGCAGGGTTTGATGCGACGCGGCAGGCCGTTGTCGAGGGATTTGGTGAGCAGGTTGGCGAGGGGGAGGGTAAAGTCGAGATGCTGTCTGACAAGCCCGGCTACGTGCGCTTGCGCGTGGAAATGAAGAGGCGGGGGCTGGTGGTGAACGATGCCTATAATCCGAACTGGCAGGCCACAGTGGATGGACAGGCGGCAAAGGTACTAGTGACGAACTACATCCTGCGGGGAGTGATTGTTCCGCAAGGGGCACATGTAGTAGAATTCGAGTACGTGCCGCGTCCCCTGTATGCCGGAGCGCTGGTCAGCCTGCTGTCCGTGGTGGCGCTGTGTGCGCTGGCAGCGGTGGCACGGCAGTCGGCAACGCGGGAGGGCGGTCGGTGAGACCCACCATTTCCATTTTCTTCCCAATGTACAACGAGGAAGCCAATATCCACGCCTCGGTGGCGGCCGCTCATGCCGTGCTATCCGAGGTGAGCAGCTGTTACGAGATAATCATCGTTGACGACGGCAGCAGTGACCGCACCGGGCAAATCGCCGACGAACTGGCGGCGGCTGATACGCGCGTGCGGTGCATTCATCACGGCACCAACCGGGGGCTGGGGGCAGCAATTCGATCGGGGCTGGCGGCGAGCCGCCACGAGGTGGTCGTGTACACCGACGGAGACCTGCCCTGTGACTTGAACTATATCAAGCAGGCTCTTCCCCTCCTGGAGGAGGCAGATATCGTCATCGGCTACCGCACGGCAAAGAGGCGCGAAACCTTGTTGCGCACCATATATACACGGGTATACAACTTCTTGATCCGCCGGCTGTTCGGTATCCGGGTCAGGGACGTGAACTTCGCCTTCAAGGTATTCAGGCGGCGGGCGGTGGACGTGTTACAGCTACGATCCGAGGGCTCGTTCATTGATGCGGAAATTCTTGCCGAGGCGGTCAGGCAGGGTTTGCGGATTGCGGAGATACCCGTCGTCTACACGCCGCGCACGGCGGGGGTTTCAACCCTGGCCAGGCCCGCAGTTATCGTGGGAATTTTCGGCGAAATGTACCGGTACTGGCGGCGAGTGCGGCGCTCAGCCAAATAACGGGAGGCAACCAGACCCATGAACGCGGACAAGGCAAGCTTGCAACTGTTGCACTGGGCGTTGATCGCCGGGTGCGTGCTGCTGGCAGGGGGAGGGAACCTGCTGCTGAAGTGGGGGATGCTGCAGATGGGAAGCGTGGCGGAAACGGAATTGCCCAAGGCCCAGTACGTGTTGCAGGTATTCAGTAAGCCCCAGATAATCGTGGGCCTGGCGTGCTATGTGTTGTCCATGGTGCTGTGGCTGTCGTTGCTGTCAATGGTGGAGATTTCCGTGGTATACCCGATTTTCGTGGCGGCGGCGTTCCTGTTTGTTACCGCCGGCGCGGTAGTGTGGTTCGGGGAGCATGTCGGCCTGATGCGTGTCATCGGGATGATTGCCGTGGTTGCCGGCATTGCGTTGGTCAGCATTTCAGGGAAGGGCTGAGGCGCGGTAATGCACAGTCAAGAGGCCAGATACAGAATGATGACCACAGCCACCACGTACAAGAGCACATTTATCAACAGGGGCGCATCGCTGAGCAACACCTTGTCGGGAGCATCACCGCGGCCTTTTTGGTGGACCAAGTACAAGTAGCGGAACAGGCCGTAAATGACAAAGGGTATGGTATACATCAGGTTGCGGGTGCCTACGACGGTAACGGTGCGCTCGTCAATGGTGTACAGGCAGTAAGACATCAGGGTGGATGCGGCAACCAGTGAAATCATCTGGTCGAGCAAGACGGGACTGTACTCGCCCAAGATGCGGCGGTGGTTCACGCCGCCATTGTCGAGGGTGACTATCTCCTGGCGACGCTTGGTGAGGGCGAGGAAAAGGGCCAACAGCAAGGTGCAAATCAGCAGCCAGGGTGATATTTCGACCCAGATGGCGGTTGCTCCCACCACGGCACGCAGAACAAAGCCGGCGGCAACCGTCAGAACGTCCACAATGACAAGATGCTTGAGCCAGTAATGGTAAGACAAGGTCAGCAGCAAGTAGACGGTGGCCACAATCCCGGTCGGGAAATTGACCAGGTAGCAGCCCACCACCCCGAGAGGGGCGAGGACAGCAGCGGCCGAGAGGGCGACAGGCACCGGCAAGGCCCCGGAAGCGATGGGACGATAGCGCTTGGTGGGGTGGGCGCGGTCCTGGGCGATATCCACCACGTCATTGACCAGATAGACACTGGCCGACAATGCGCAGAAACACGCGAAGGCGGCGACGGCGGCCAGCACGGCGGAGGGCTCGTCCATCTGGTGGGCAAAGATGAGGGCCGCAAAAACCAGGAGGTTCTTGATCCACTGTTTGGGGCGCATAGCCTGCAGCAGCGAGATCAGTAGCGGCAAGTCATTCATCCTCCTTGGGGCGCAGTAGAGGAAACAAAATGACATCGCGGAGGCTGGGATTGTCAGTTATTATCATGGTAAGGCGGTCTATGCCCAGGCCCAGGCCACCGGTCGGCGGCATGCCGTATTCCAAGGCACGCAGGAAGTCTTCATCGTAGGGATGTGCCTCGGCATCGCCCGCCAGGCGAGCCTCCGCCTGCTGTTCGAAGCGCTCACGCTGATCGAAGGGATCATTCAACTCGCTGAAGGCATTGCCCACCTCTTCCCCACCGATGAATGGCTCAAAGCGGGCGGCCAGGGACGGCCGGCCGGGCTTGCGCTTGGCCAATGGCGACATCTGTACCGGATAGTCGGTAACCAGCGTGGGTTGCACCAGTTCAGGTTGGACATAGCGGTCGAAGACCTTGTCCAGTATCTGCCAGCGGGACAAATCATTGAGGTCGCCCACCTCGCAGCCGGCTTCTTCCACGGCTGCACGCGCCTGGTCGTCGTCATGAAGTTGGCTGAAATCAATTCCCGTCTTCTCCCTGACGACCTCAAACAAAGGCACGCGGCGCCACGGCGGGGTGAAATCGATCTCGTGACCGCGATATGAACAGGCCAATCGTCCGTGCACGGCATGCACCATTGCGCAGACGAGCGCTTCGACAAGCTCCATCATATCGGTGACATCAGCGTAAGCCTGGTAGGCCTCCAGCATCGTGAATTCGGGGTTGTGGCGGGTGTCAATGCCCTCGTTTCGGAACATGCGGCCGATCTCGAAAACGCGCTCCATTCCGCCCACTATGAGCCGCTTGAGATACAGTTCGGGAGCAATGCGCATATATAGTTGCATGTCGAGGGCGTTGTGATGAGTGGTGAAGGGGCGGGCGGCGGCTCCACCGTACACGGGCTGCAGAACAGGGGTTTCGACTTCCAGAAAGCCGCGCTCGGTCAAGAGCCTGCGCGCGGCGTCGACAATCTTGGCACGACTGCGAAAAGTGTCGCGGACGGAAGGGTTCATGATAAGGTCGAGGTAGCGCTGGCGGTAGCGCAGTTCCTTGTCCTGCAGACCGTGCCACTTTTCCGGCAGCGGCCAGAGGGCCTTGGCAAGGAGGGTGAATTCCTGCACCTGCACGGTGACTTCGCCGGTGCGAGTGCGGAAAACAGTGCCGCATGCGCCGATGATATCGCCAACATCAAGGTCCTTGAAGGCCGCGAAGTTTTCCTCGCCTAGCACGTCAAGCCTGGCGAACAACTGGATACGGCCGCTGGCGTCGTGCAGGTCGGCAAAGACGGACTTACCGTGGCGGCGACAGGCCATGAGCCTGCCGCAGACGGCGACTTGCCGGCTGTCGAGTTCTTCGAATCGGGCGCCGATGTCAGCGGCCAAGTGCGTGCGGGTGTACTTGTGATGAGCGAACGGATCTTGGCCTTGGGCCTGAAGCTGCCGTAGCTTTTGTCGCCTGATTTCGGACTGGTCAAGTGGTTCGTTCGACATTTGCCATCCTTTGCATTTCTGCTTTTTGGTTTTCAATGTTGCTTGTGTGTGTCGACGTGGCGCTATTTGTGCTGCTCGTTGGCCTGGCGGACACGCGCCAGTTGCTCCTCGGTGACCATCTTTTCGAAGCAGCGGAAGCCGGCCAGCCTGAAGCCGTGCTTGCGTCCCAGCGCGCTTATCTCGTTGACCTGCTCCAGCTTGATGTCGCGGCCCAAAGAGTAATCGTCGGTGCGCTGTTCGAGGGCCAGTATCATCGTTTCGGCCATGCAAGCATAGGCCAGCCTTGGGGGGAAGCCGAAGTCGAAGTGGAAATCCACGTCGCCGGGCACCTCGACAGCCCCACCCTCGATGACCAGCACGTCGGGCCGCTGTTCGACGACCTGGCGGGACACATCGCGGGGCCGAGCCACATCACATACCACGGCGCCGGGCCTGAGCATGTGAGGATGAATGATGGCCTCGATGGCTGAGCTGACGGCCAATACTATCTGCGCATGGCGGAGCGCGTCATCTACCGATGTGCAGGCATGAACAGGGATGTTGTGGCGGCTGGACACCTCGGAAGCCTGGGCAGTGAGGTCATGGCCCGGGCGGGAGGCCAGCCACAACTCGGCGACCGTAGGCGCCAACAACTCGATGCAGGCCTTGCCGATGGAGCCGCTGGCACCGACGACTGCGGCCGAGGCCGCGGCGACATCAATGCCCACCAGTTGTGCCGCTTTCAGAGCGCCCTCCACCGCGGTGGCGATGGTGTAGCTGTTGCCGGTGGTGACGCCGATGTCAAGGCGGCGGGCCACCGTGATACCGCCATCCCCGACAACCGATGTGAAAGCCCCTAGGCCCACCAGTTGCGCACCGAGCCGTTGGGCAATTTCGCCGCATTGAACAATCTTTTCCAGGCATTGCTCCACGGGGCCGGTCACCAACTGGCGGGCGGTAAGGGGGCAGCCGACAAACCAGCCCTGCGTAGTGGCGCCGGTGGCGGAGCGGATGCCCGTTATTTCGCTGACAACCTCGGGGCGCTTGAGCGCCATGAGTTTTTCCACCCAGCGCTCAGGCAAATAGCGCACAAAAAAATACTTGCGCTTGCGGGCGATATCCGCGACACTCAGAGGGTGAATTACAAAGGCGAAAGGTGTCATGATATTGTGTTTGTTTTTGAAGCCGGGTTAAGTTGTATCGAACATGCAGCGACCGACAGTCACCCATCAAGGGGCCGGCTCAGGACGGAGCCGCCTCGACGGGCGGGTGGTCGGCTGCCCAGCGGGTGATTGCCTCTGCCACCTCACGCAAGCTGGTGCTGCTCACGAACCTGACACGCAACCAGGTACTATCCGCAAGTCCCCTGCTGAGCCATGCCAGGTGCCGCCGCATCTTGCGTACCGCTACCTGCTCGCCCATCTGCAACGCCAGCATCTGAACCAGGCACAGGCCCAACGCCAGGCGAGCGTGCCCCGACAGGGGCGGTGGAACCGTTCGTGTCGCCAATGCGGCCGCGCAACGGCGCAGCAGCAGCGGATC
>JALGVG010000099.1 GCA_029819875.1 Candidatus Zipacnadia bacterium
TCCTGGTGATGCCGCAACGCGACTGTTGCGGCGGCAGTTGGGCATCTGCCACGAGGAAACACACCCCCGGTGGCGAACAATACACCAGTAGTGCGTGCAGCAGCCCGCTGCGCTTTCGCATCGTCGCTGACCCACTGGGAGCGGGCTTGCCCTCGCTTCGGCGGTTCTGCTCGCTGTTGGCGCCGCTGGCATGTAACCGGAGGTGTTACGACGTTGCCCACCCTGGCACCGGAATGGCTCAAGTTTTTTATAACCATTGGTGCAGTCGTACTGTGCATCATCGCCTTCAGGTTCGTGGTGGCACCGCTGGTCCGCCGGGCCACCCGCCGCACGCAATCCACCCTTGACGACGCCCTGGTCGGGGTCCTGGCGTTGCCCCTTTACTTGGGCCTCATCCTCGGCGGCATCTACCTTGCCCTGGACCAGTTATCCGCTCTGCAGCCGGCCATGAAGTGGATATCCAGGGCCACGGTCGTCGCCGCGACCGTGCTGGGTTTTTGGACCTTCTTGCGCGTCTTCAACCTCCTGATGCTGCGCGCGGCCCGTGCGACCGAAGAACGAGAAGACCGCGACGTCCAGTTGTACATGAACGTCATCCGCAAGATAGTGAACGTGACCGTGCTGGCGCTGCTGGTCACCCTCGTGCTCGCCCAGCTCGGCTACAAGATCACCACCCTGCTGGCCGGCCTTGGTATCGCCGGCTTGGCTGTCGCACTCGCCCTCCAGGACACGCTTGGGAACTTGTTCGCGGGCTTTTATATGCTGCTGGACCAGCCCCTCAAGCGCGGTGACTACGTGAAACTGGAGACCGGCGAAGAGGGGTTTGTCGAGGAAATAGGGTGGCGCCATACCAAGATCCGACCCTGGGACAACAACGTCATCATCATCCCCAATAACAAGCTGGCACAGAGCATCCTGGTCAACTACTACTTGCCCGAACAACGACAGCGCGTTTACGTCTATTGCGGTGTCAGCTACGACAGCGACCTTGAGCATGTCGAGCGGGTGTGCAAGCAGGTGGCGCTGGAAGTGATGCGGCGCGTCGAGGGCTCTGATCCGCAGTGGGAGCCGCTGGTGTGGTTCCAGGAATTCGGCGACTCGAATATCAACTTCGTGGTCATCCTCCTTATCAAGCGCTTCGGCGCCCAGTACGTGCTTACTCACGAGTTCATCAAGGCGCTGCACCAGCGTTTCAAGGAAGAAGGCATTGAAATCTCCTGGCCCGTGCGCAAGGTGGTGCCGGCAGGACGGTTCGACTTGCTGTGCAGCCAGCCGCTTCCCCCGGCCACTACTGACCTATAAGCGCGCGGTTGCTGCTGCGTCACCGCCAAAGGCGCCTGCAGTGCCCATCGCCGCGCGCCTTTAACCGGGGCGGATAAGTATTTTCCAGTACCATTGGCAGGCCCTTTTCGCTATGTCTTCTGATGCGCTCCGGCGGTGCTCCATGGGCTTGCCTGGAGCCTGTGTATCTCCCTACCCGTTGTACCCCCTTTGCCGATTCGAAAACTGCAATACGTACTAGTACGATTGACAGTCCCGTGCACCATGCTACCTTACGGCCACTGACGTCTGCCTGCCCGCCGCTGCGTCGTCGTGCTGGATGACGGCAAGACGACAAATGGCGGCAGAGCCACAGCCTTGCGCCCAAAGCCCGGAGGAAACGCAGTGCAATGGATGAGACCGCCCGCCAGAAAATGATCGAACAGTATGTACACCTGGTGCACTATATTGTCGGCCGCGTTACCACCTCTTTGCCGCCCAGCGTTGAGCGCGAGGACCTCGTCAGTGCCGGGATAGTCGGCCTCATCAAGGCTGTTGACCGCTATGACCCCCACCGTGGTGTCAAGTTCGAGACCTATGCCAGCCAGTTGATACGAGGCGAAGTCATGGAATCGCTGCGCGCGCGTGACTGGGCGCCCCGCGGCCTGCGCCGGCGCTCCCGGGAGCTTAGTGCAACCATCGCTACACTGCAGCGGGAACTGCAGCGCCCCCCTGACGATGAGGAAATAGCCGAACGAATGGGACTGAGCTTGGAGCAGTACCACGATTTGCTCTCCGAAATCAGTGGCACAACCATCTTGTCTCTTGATGAAGCGTTTGAGATGGGTGTTCAGGCCGACGGCGAAACGACTGCAGAGCTTATGCCGGCCGAAGTGGAAGACAGCCCCCTGGATAAGCTCACCCGCCGAGAGCAAGAAGCCATGCTCGCCCGGGCGGTAAATGATCTGCCCGATCGCGAAAAGTTTGTGGTGTCGCTGTATTACCAGGATGGCCTCAGCTTGCGCGAAATCGGCGAGGTACTAGGGGTAACCGAGTCGCGTGTCTGCCAGATTCATACGCAGGCCATCTCCCGCCTGCGTGCCGCCCTCCTCGACCACCTGTAGCTGCCAAGGCCTTGCCGTTCAACGCCCCCGGCTATCCCCCTACCTGTTTGCCCGGTGGTCGATAACGCGCTTGGCCTTACCCATCGAGCGCTCCAGGGTTTGCGGTTTGACCAGCTCAACGTTCATGCGGATGCCTGTTATCGAGTGTATCTCGCGGTCGATGCGCTCCCGCAGCGCTTGCATCCGGCTCATCTTGTCCGAAAAGTACTCCGGCCTTACCTCGACGTGTACGGTCACCTCGTCCAGCGTGCCGGGCCGATCCACCTCGATCAGATAATGGGGAGCTATGCCTTCCACGCGCAGGAGCGCCTCCTCGATCTGCGAGGGAAACACGTTGACCCCGCGAATGATCAGCATGTCATCGGTCCGCCCCGTCACCCGGCTCATGCGCACTCCGCTGCGCCCGCACGGGCACGGAGCATAGTTCAACGAACTGATGTCCCGCGTCCGGTAGCGAATCAGCGGCATCGCCTGCTTGCTCAGCGTGGTGAAAACCAGCTCCCCCTCCTCGCCTTCGCCGACCGGTTCATCAGTCTTGGGGTCGATACACTCCACAATGAAGTGATCCTCCTGGATGTGCATCCCGTCGCGGACCGCGCATTCGCCGCTGACGCCCGGCCCCATCACTTCGCTCAATCCGTAGTTGTTGAATGCTATCAGCCCCAGCTCGCTTTCGATCCTCTCGCGCATATCCTCGGTCCACGGCTCCCCGCCGAAGTGGGCGAACTTCAGGCTCAGTTCCCGCGGCTCGCGGCCCTCGGCGCGTGCCACCTCCGCGATATTCAGCGAGTAACTGGGAGTGCCGACCAGTACCTCAGGCTGCAGCGCCTCGATGAGCATCACTTGGCGCGGCGTATTGCCCGCCGAGGCCGGCAGCACGGCCGCCCCCACCCGCTCCACTCCATAGTGCAACCCGAAGCCTCCGGTGAACAAGCCGTAGCCGAAGCAGATGTGCACGGTGTGCTCCGGGCGCAGGCCCCCCGCCACCAAGAACCGCGCGCACAGGTCTGCCCACAGTTGCAGATCTTGACCGCTGTAGGCCACGAACGTGGGCATCCCGGTGCTGCCCGAGGACCCGTGAAAGCGGGCGATCCGCTCGCGTGGCACGGCCAGGAAGCCCTCCAGGCCCTGCTGCCGCAGATCCTCCTTGGTGGTCAGTGGCAGAAAACGCAAGTCATCCAGGCTCTTGATCTTGTCAGCCGTGATGCCTTGCTGCTTGAAAATACGGCGGTAGAACGGCGCGTTGGACGCCCGTTCCACGCATTCGCGCAGACGTTGGAGCTGCAGTGCGCGCAGCTCGTCGCGCGGCATCGTTTCGGCACGGTCCCAAATGCGGTTTTCAATAACAAATGACGACATTGTGCGCTACGCGGGTACGTCGGCCCTTCGCCGTCGGAGCGTGGCCGGCCCGCAAACCCTCCTATCGTGCTTCTAGCAGATTGAATAACTCCTCGCTGGGCAATACTTTCAACCCGCCCGCCTGCAGTTGCGCAACCGCGGCCTGCGGGTCATTGAAGCGGAACAGCAACACCGCCTTGTCGCCAGCCCGGTTCGTGAACGGATACATGTATTCGACATCCAATTCGGCCTGCTCAATGACTTCCAAAGCGTCGGCCAGGCCCCCGGGCCGGTCAGGGACATCAACAGCCACCACCTCGGCTACGTTTACCACGCAGCCGCCGGCCTTGAGCACCTCGTAGGCCCGCTCCCACTCCCGCACGATCAGTCGCAGGATTCCGAACTGCTCGGTATCCGCCAACGACAGCGCCAGAATATTTATCCCCGCATCACCCAGCAGCCTGCATGGCACCTTCAGTTGGCCGGGCCTGTTTTCCAAGAACAGCGACAACTGCTTGACAGTCATATATCTGCCCCCTTCGCAAAGTTCGCGACACCACGCCACTGCCACCTCCTGTTGTATTCGCACCGTGCCCGACCCAATCCTCTTGCTCACGCACGATGGTTGCCAAACGCCTGCGACAATCCCGGTTGTGCGAGAAATCCCGCCTTTGACCGCGCCACTCTTGACGCCGCTTGCCGGGTTGTGCTATATTGGCTGCAGTCAAATACGACCGAAGACAGCCGGTGCCCCTGCAGTGGGGTTTAATGAACCTTGTGGTTCGCCTGCCGAGGTCGGGTTTCCAGGCAAGCACTGCAGTGCTCTGCCCAGTCCTAGTGCATTTCTTCCGGGAGCCCCGATCCAGGCGGCTCCCGTTAACTGTTTTGCAGCCGCAAGCACCGGGCTTGACTGCGTGTCAAACTGCATTGCATACATTATGCACCAGTGCATGCAATCTGCAATCGTCGCAAAGGAGGTGAGTAGATGCCGACACCCGAGAAGGAGGCAATTGTAGCCCAACTAAAAGAAGACCTCGCGTCAGCCGGAGCAGTCTACCTGACCGAGATGACCGGCCTCAATGTCCAGCAAATGTACGACCTGCGCACTAGTCTGATGGAAGCGAACGCCAAGCTCCGGGTCACCAAGAACAGGTTGTTCAAACTGGCCATTGCCGGCACTGACGCCGAGGGCCTCGTCGAGTTCCTCAGCGGCCCGACGGCAGTGCTGTTTTGTGATGATGACATCGTGGCTCCCGCGCGAATCATTGCCGATTTTGCCAAGGAACACGAGACGGTAGCCATCAAGGCAGCCTTTGTCGAAGGCCGCGTCTATGACCGCGAGCAGGCCCAGCGGTTTGCCACCCTCCCCTCCACCGACCAGTTGCGGGGCATGGTGGTCTCGGGATTTGCGGGCCCCCTGAATTCGTTGGTCGGCGTACTGAATTCCGCCATCGCCGACCTGGTCTATACCCTCCAGGCGGTGGCCGAAAAGCGCCAGGCCCAGGGCGCCTGAGAAGCGGTGAACACACCAAGTCTTGCAAGTCTGTTACATTTACATTGGCAATTTCCAGGCTCTGATGCCTGAGACAATCCGGAGGTAAAGAAAAATGACAGTTGATGAGATCATCGAAGCTGTGAACAAGTTGAGTGTGCTGGAGTTGGTCGAGCTTAAGGATAAGCTGCAGGAGCAATGGGGCGTGACGGCTGCTGCTCCCGTAGCGGTTGCCGCTGCAGCACCGGGAGCTGAACAAGCCGAAGAGGAAGAGCAGACTGCCTTTACGGTCAAGCTCACCGAGATCGGCCCGGAGAAGATCCAGGTCATCAAGGCAGTCCGTGAGCTGACCAAGCTCGGCCTCAAAGAGGCGAAGGAACTTGTGGAGTCGGCGCCGAATGCTATTATTGGCGAAGACCTCCCCAAGGAGGAAGCCGAGAGCATCAAGGCGAAACTAGAAGAAGTCGGCGCAACGGTGGAGTTGAGCTGACCGCCCCCGGTTGCCGGGCCTGATAAACCGTATGCGCCGCCTGCTAGCAGACAACTAAGGCTAAGGCTGGTACGCTTGGGGCCGACTATAATCTTGAATGCGGGGCGCATGAGCAGATGTTTGAACTAGAGCCTGCCGACAACGAATTGATTGCTCGCCATATCGAGGAATTGGCGAAACTGCCGACCTTCCCCTCGTTCTGCTACAGTTTCTACAGGATTATTGCAGACTACGTAGCAGAATGCCACGGGCCTCAGGCAGAAGTGGTGCGGACTTTCTTTGACAGCTTCCTGCACCTGGAACTGCGCTACTACCGCGAATTGGAAAGCATGGTCGAGCGCGATCACCTCTCCGGTGGCGACATGCAATCACTCAGCGACAAGCGGCGCATCCATCTGGAAATGCTCATTGAAAGCGCCAGGTACCCGTACCGCGATATGCGTTGCGAGCGCGCACGACACCTCATACTGGCCGAATGTCACTATCACCTCCACCAGACCGACAAGGTGGTGGCGCACCTGGAATGGGCGGTTACCGCGGGCGCTGATGCCTCCTTGGTCTATTTCGCGCTCGGCTACAACCGCTTCCACTTGGCCCTGGAAAGCTTTGTCCACCCCGCCTCCAATCCCGGGGAGTGGTACATAGTCGACTATCCCAAGTTCCAGGACGCCTGTCTGCAGGCTGTCTCCGCCTTCGAGAAGGCCCTCACCGGCGGCGAGGACGACGCGGAACTGTACCAGTGGATCGCCCGCGTCTTGCGTAGCGCCGGCTTCCCGGAAGCAGCCGATGCCGCTCTCGCCAACATTGACGAACCTGTCGATGATGACGAGGACATCGCTGACGATGATGACATTGAGTATGAATTCGACTACGAAGACGAAGATGAAGACGAGGCACAATACGATCAGGCTTGGCCCGGCAACCGAGATGCCGACGCACGTCCTCTTCAGCCGATCAGTGCCGAGGAAATAGAGGCGGTCGGCGAGCTGCTCAAAGGCAGCTTCAGTGTCGCCGAGGTGATGGGTCGCCCTCAAGACCACCACGGCTGATCCGCACCGCCCTTCATGCCTGGGCAGCGCATTGCTTCAATATACCTGCAAACAAGAAGGGGCGAGCTTTCCCGCTCGCCCCTTGGCATTCATGCAGCCAATATTTTTCTCTTCTTCTCACTGCGCCTATGCCATGTCTATCTCCACGTTGTCTGCGACCCCACCTAGCATGGTGTAATCGGTGCGCACTTCCTGCAGAATAGAGCCGGGTACGAACTTGTTGACCGGCCCGTGCGCCACCAGCCGGGCGATGAAGCGCTGCCACGACATCGGCGTGGCCGGCCCGCACATGCCGTCCAGCCAGAAGCTGCGGTGCTTCGCCCCCAAAATATCGGCCGGCGCAATGGTGGCGGCCTTCGGCGGCACCCATGACCAGTCCCCGCCGAAGCTGTGGAGGGCATTCTGCATGATGGTCATCGGGTGCAGCTCCACGATCTGCGCCACCGCCTGCTTGTATTCCTCCAGCGTGTCGTACTTGTGCCCCATGTGCGATTCCCAGAACGCTATGTGCCCGCACCACCCGATGCCTCCGTAGCAGCAATCTGCGCCTCCTTCGTCGGCTATCATCTTGGAATAGTCCTTGATGTTCTTGGTGTTCGGGAAATGGATGTTCTCCTCCTTGGGCCGCAGCTTGCGGTCGATGCGGCTGAAGAAGTTCTTCCACATGGCGGTGGCAAACGACCCTTCCCACTCCGGGGGGGCTGTCTGGCCGTTCTCGTCCGCATACTCGTCCATGTTGTAGGTCACCAGGTGGCTGCAATCCAGCTTCATCTGGTTGATGAGCCTCGCTGCAATGGCGTACTGCGGCACCGGTCCGACGGGCAGAATCAGCACGCACTTGCGCCCTTCCTCCCGCGCCTGCAGGATGCGGCTGACGATATCGCTGGCAAATGCACCGTAGAATTCGGCGGCGTCCTCTATCACCCTGATCTTGAAATCACGGTTGGGATGCTTGGTGATGTCCCGTTTCTTGATGGCGCGCACCCGCGCACACACCTCGGCATCCTGGAAATCAATGAACTTGGCTAGTGCAGGCGTAAAGGCCATTGCCGTCCCTCCTCTTGTCGTAATGCTTCGGCACCGCCGCTCCTTGCAATGGGCGGTGTGCCGTTGTGTCCCGCCACGGGCCCCTTGGGCCGGTGGCGGTTCCTGCTCAGTTGCCGACCATCTATCCGCTTTCCAACGCCTCGGCGCGGACTGCGGCAATTGCGATAACGGTAGCGATGTCGCTTGCCGTCGCGCCCCGCGACAGGTCCATGCCCGCCTTCGCCAGCCCCTGCACCAGTGGACCGTACGCATCGGCCCCCCCAAGGCGCTGTACCAGCTTGTAGGCGATGTTGCCGGCGTTAAGGTCGGGGAATATCAACACGTTGGCCCGGCCCTGGATAATGCCGCCCGGATCCTTTCTCGCCGCCACCTCCGGCACCAGTGCCGCGTCTCCCTGCATTTCCCCGTCAACAACCAGGTCGGGGGCCTTCTGTTGGGCAATGCGTGTGGCCTCTCGCACCTTGGCAACCAGCGGGTGCTCAGCACTGCCCTTCGTGGAAAATGACAGCATCGCCACCCGCGGCTCTGCTTCCAAGTACAGCCGACAACTCTCCGCCGAGGCGATGGCGATCTCCGCCAACTGCTCGGCCGTCGGGTCAGCCACCATCCCCGCGTCGGCGAAAATCAGCGCCCCGTTGACGCCCATCTGCTTCATCCTCGTCGCCATGATGAAGCAGCTCGACGCTGTCGTGCAGCCCGGCGGGCATTTCACCACCTGCAGCAGCGGCCGCAGCGTGTCCGGTGACGAATGCACTGCACCTGCCACCGAGCCGTCCACCGCGCCGTTTTTGAGCATCACCGCCGCCGCGTACATCGGGTCCGCCGCCAGTTCCCAGGCCTCTTCCTCGGTTACCCCCTTGTGACGACGCAGTTCATACAGAAGCTGGGCATGGCGCTGTCGCACCTGCTCGTCTTGTGGGTCAACTATCTCCATCCCCGTTAGCTCTACCCCTGCAGCCTGTGCCTGCCTCGCAATTTCATCAGGATCGCCCACCAACACCACGCTTGCCAACCCTTGTTCCCGTGCTATCGCTGCCGCTTGCAAGGTTCGTCTATCGGTCGCTTCGGGCAGCGCAATGCGTTTGTTCAGGTCCCTGGCCCGCGCTCGCAACCTCGCAACAAGTGGATGTAGATTCTCCGTTTCAGCCATTTATTCTGCTAACCTCGATTCAGCTTATGATTGTGTCAAGCCTGCGCTCATCTGTATGCGTGCCGGCAAACCAGCCGAACATTTCGTACCTTCCCGCTCATTATCCTTCTGCCTTATAGTCTTTTTTCCACGGCGCGGGAAGGTGCCATCTTTCAGCCGGCGAATTATCCAGTCGGCGGAGGGAAAGTGCCCGCAGGTGGAGAAACGCCGACTGAAACCCGTAGCCGACGACCGCAGGTTCCACGGCCGGCCGGCGAGGTGGAACCAGCGTGCAATCCGGCGTACAGAGGG
>JALGVG010000001.1 GCA_029819875.1 Candidatus Zipacnadia bacterium
ATCAGGTCATCGGCCGCATTCCGAAATCGCGCCATCCGCTGTCCAGCCGGATCCTGGGCATCTCGAACTCGAAGTACCAGCGGATGCTTATCGGCTCATGTTCCGGCTCCACGTAGGCATAAAACAGCGCCGCCCGGCCCGCCACCTCGTCCACGATTTTCACCGGCGTGATCTGCGAGAAGCGGGCGGGGTCCTCCTCGACCTGCAGGTAGCGCAGCAGATCCGCCTCGTAGGCTTCAGCCTCGTTGGGGCGCAAGGCTGACAAATCCACCGGCTCGTGCTCATTCCACAGCGGCAAGGAGGGGTCCGGGTGAGCGTCGCCGTCAGGGCAACTGACCCAGATAGGGGTATTCCAGGCATATTCGCCGTCCTGCTGGCGCAGGCGCACGTAGTAGGCATTCTCATGCAAGGGGTGATCGTCGGTAAATTGCGCCTCGAAGTCGAGGGTGCCGGGGAACCAGGACTTCAAACAGCGGTCATTGCGGATGAGATCCACTCTTTCAATGGGAGCACAGGCATGGGCCTTGACGGCGATTTCCACCGCGCCGTCGCACTGCACCCGGCTGCCGACACCCTGGCCGTCGGCGGTGACGAACAACAATATGCGGGCGCCGGTCGTGGCATAGGTGCGGCGTTGCCTGAGGGCCTGCCAGATGGCGTCGCGCTGGCAATGCTCGGCCCAAACTGCGGCCAGCGGTCCGGTCCCGAAGGCGGTGTCCAGGACATTGAGGGTGGGCATCTGCCAGTGGTGATACCAGCCTGAGAAGAGGTGGGCCGAAACCGGTCCGCCGATGAGGGAGAGATGGGTGTCGCCGGCACCGATTACGGCAGGGCGATAGCCGTAGGCGAGGGCGCGCTGCAGCAGCCATTCAAAGCACCCCCAGCCGCTGGCGATTTCGACGAGTGGCTCATGGGCGGGGCGCCACTGGTCCCAGCGAGGGAAGCCGCCGCCGACATGGCATTCCAGCAGCACGTCATCGCGGTCGCCGTAGGTTTCGAACAGTTCCTCGATAGGTGACCAGGTGCCCAGGTAGCCGTCTGACCACTCGCGGAAGATGACGTTGCGGTCTCCCCCGCGGCCGGGGTGGGCTTCATAAGCCAGGAAGGGGACGTAGGTGCCCGGTTCGTCGTTATCCAGGTAGGCCTGCTGGTGGGTTTGCCAGACTTGCGGTTCGTCCGGCTGGTCGGGCGGCACCATCGGCCCGGGGGCCGCGAAATCGAGGCGTCCTATGCGGCGGGCTTGTTCGTGGCGCGCGGCGGGATGGACCTTGAAGCTCGGCTCATCCATGTAGGCAAGGTTGATGTCGCCCCAGGAATGGCAGTGCAAATCGCCCCACAGAAGCCGGAACTGCGGGGCCGTCTGGCAGAGCGTGGGGTTGCTGACAGCACGCAGGCGGCCGGTGGCGTCATGGGCGTGGACGCGGTACAGCCCCGGCTGGGTGACCTGCACGTTTTCAATTATCACAACTCCCCGGTCGTCAGGGCCGAACTGCACCGAGGAGGGAAGGTTGAGCATCCCCTCCGGCGCCTGGAGCGTGACCTCGCCGCTGTACTGCTCGCAGACATTGCGATTGAGGTCGAAGACGACCAGATGGACGGCGAACGGTTCGTAGGGGCACACGATCGAAGGCCCCAGCACCCACAGCATGTCAGCCTGAGGCTGCGAGACGATGGTAATGCGGGCCGGGCTGACGGCCAGAGACTTGTAAACGCCGCTGCCGTTGCGGTCGACGGCTGCACACAAGCGCGCCAGCGTAGTAGCGTCATAGACTTCGCTTCCTGCGCCGCCGGAGCGGCGGTCCCCTATTCGCACGGTGAACTCATCGCCCGGCTGCAGAGCGCCTTCCTCAACGAGCACCTGGGCGACGTTCGGCTTGTATTCCTGGTTGTAGGTGTTGACGACCAGGCGCAATCGGGCGGCGGTAGCGGCTTCGAGGGTTACGTAGTCGCGGGCCGCGGGCGCGTAATCCTGCAGGTGGAAGGCTAACAGGAAGCCGCGTCGCTGGAAAAGGAAGCCGCCGCCGACCGCAACCGGCCGCGCGACCCTGACCCTCAGCTCCCAGGTGCCGACCCGGCCGGCGGTCAACTCGAATTCCGTGCCGCAGGAAATGGAGCCGTCAGCGCCTACAAAGGTGACCCAGAATTCGTCAGGTTCGGAGCCAGGTTGCGGCTCCACGGGGATAGCAACCGGCTGGCCCCGGTTCTTGGCCATGGTCAACTGTCACTCCTTGGCGGACAACTAATCCGGCAGTGCAATATGGGCCACAAGGCGAACGGCAAAGCCGCCGCTCCCGTAGGTGCTCCTTAGGTTCCGTCCAACAGCCGCAAGACCTCGTTCATGGTTGGGATACCGGCGCGGCCGCCCAGCTTGCGGCACTTGAGTGCGGCCACCGCCGCGGCAAAGCGCAGGTTGTACGGCAGATCATACCCCAGCGCCAGGCCGTAGGCGAAGGCCCCGTGGAAGACATCACCCGCCCCGGTAGTGTCCACCAGCGGCTGCACCGGGAAAGCCGGCTGATAGATTACCTGGTCATCAACGAACGCCGTGCAGCCCCTTTCGCCCTGGGTCACCACAAGGGCACGGGGGTGCAGGTCGAGGAAACGGCGGGCGGCAAGCCCAAGGTCGTCGCTGCCGCCGTACCGGCAGGCGAAGCGCTCGGGCACCACGGGATAGTCGGCGAGGGCAAGAAGCTCATCCACGTGCGGGCCCGGGCGCTCAATGTCCACCACCGTGGGGATGCCGGCCTGTTGCGCCCACCTGGCCGCCTGCAGCGCGGCGCGGGGATGGTGCAGGTCCAGCAGCAGCACCTTTCCGCTTACCACGAGCCGCCGCGGGACATCGCCTGCTTCCATCAGCGGCCACGAGCCATACTTGTACATTATGGTGCGCTGGCCGCCGGTACCGTGAGCTATGCAGATCGCCACCTGGGAGGTATGACCTTCCATGACCTGCAGGCCGGCGACACTGACACCCTCGGCGACCAGCGATTGGCGGGTCTTTGCGCCCCACTCGTCATCCCCCACGCGCCCGATGAAGCAGGCCTTGCCTCCGAGGCGGGTGACTGTCACGGTGGCGGTGGCGACCAGCCCGCCGCCTTGCTGGATAAGCTCCAGCAGCGGCTGCTTGTCATCAGGACCGGGGTAGTGTTCGACGATACCCACCAGGTCCCAGCAACAGCAGCCCAACCCGACGACATCGTATTCGGGCGACGGACGCTCAGCCATGGCGGCCATGTAATGGTCGTCAGTGTTCGATAACGGTGCGGTCAAACTCCACTCCGTCCGGCGTGATGGCCCGAATCACCAGGCGTTGAGGAGAAACCTCGACCAGGCAGTAGTGCAGGGTGGTCTTGGCAAATTTCTGGTAGGGATTGGTTTTGACATTGACCGGATAAAGCGGGGCACCGCCACCACCGGTGATAATATAGGTCGTGTGATCGTGATAGCTGCGCTCGTAGACGTGGTCATGACCGCCGAAGACCACGTCCACGCCTCCTTCCTCCAGCACCGCGACGAACTTCTCCACCATCGTCTCGTTAATCCCGCGCGCGCTACCGAACGGTGGGTGATGGAAGAAAGCGATCCGCCACTTGATGTTGGCGGGGACGGCGGCCAGTTGCCGGCGGGCCCACTGCACTTGCTCGTCCAGCCTGTCATTGCTGTCCAGGGCCAGGAAGAAGCAGTTGCCGTAAGTGAAGCTGTACCAGCGCTTGTTGTAGTCTCCCCCACCTCGCGGCAGCGGCCACATCTGGTAGTAGATGATGGAATTGCGCTCGTGGTTGCCGAGGACAGTGTACATCGGCACACGGGCCAGCAGGATGCCGGCTACCCCAAAAAACTTGTGCCAGTCCTGGATGTTTTTGCCGTTGCTGACGATATCGCCGGTGTGAAGGATGAATTGCCGCGGAGTGCGGAATATGGCGGAAACAACCTTGCGATGGGCGTCTACGCGGGTGCGAGTATCACCATAGACAATGAAGTTGAAATGCTCCAGGTTCAGTGGCGGAGTGGTGAAGGCGAAGGGGCCCTTGGTGGTGCTGAGGCCAGCCGCTTGGGCGCGGACCTGGTAGTGGTATGTTTGGCCGGGCTCAAGCCCCACAAGCTGGGCTTCATGGTAGATGCCCTCGGCGGTGAGGGTTTGCTCCAGTCCCTCCATCACCACCTGCCCCCGGGTCGGAACGTTGGTCCGCCAACTGATGCGTATGGAAGTGGGTGTCAGGTCGCTGAGAACGGGGCCCCAGATTATTTGCGGGCCGGCGAAGGCAAGCTGTGTCGTGGCGAGCAACAGGATGAAAACTGCGAGAGTAAAGGAGGTAAGGCGGCGTGGTTTCATGCGAGGCTCTCCTTTGCAAGTAAATTCCGGCCTAGCGGATTTGCAAGCCGGGCACACCTATGCCGCCGCAGTGCGGCTACAGGCCGATGCTACCTACTTTCCCGTGTGGCCGAAGCCACCCGCGCCACGCTCCGTATCCGGCAGCCGGTCGACAGGCTGCCAGGCCGCCCTCGCCACCGGGCAGATAACCATCTGGGCGATGCGGTCACCGCGGTTGATTACGATCGGTTCCTCCCCCAGGTTGGCGACAATGACCTCAACAACGCCTCTGTAATCAGCATCAATGGTACCCGGTGAGTTGAGCAATGTCAGCCCCTGGCGCAGCGCCAGGCCGCTTCGCGGTCGAATCTGGGCTTCATACCCCGGCGGGATGGCGATACGCAGGCCCGTGCTTACCAGGGCCCGGTGGCCCGGCCGAAGCACCAGCGGCTCGCTGACAGCAGCCCGCAGGTCCATGCCGGCGGCGTGGGTAGTCTGATAAGCGGGCAACGGCAGGCCCTCGGCTTCAGGGGTGACCTGAACCTGAATTTGCACTGTAACCTGGTCGTCAGAGCCAGGAATAACCGGTAGCATACGGCCGCAATTATATCACGCCACAAGCTGGGTGTGCAACATGGCCGGCTGGCAGGTAGAAGTGCTGCTGCAGGAGAAAAGACACCAAACAGCAAGAAGCGTAGCACCGCTTCAACGGAGGCAAGAGGGGTGCAAGATATCACCATCGCAGCCATACAAATGAACGCCCGCCTGGGGGAGGTGGAGCGCAACCTTGACAGCATAGAGCGGTGGGCACGCCAGGCGGCGGCCGCAGGTGCCGAGCTGGTGTGTTTCCCCGAGTTGTGCATATCAGGACACTGGTGCGCCGGCGAAGTATGGAGCGTTGCCGAGCCAGTGCCGGAAGGGCCCAGTTGCCGGAGACTGGGCAAACTGGCCCGGGAGCTGGGCATCTACCTGTCCGTGGGCCTTGCCGAACTGCAGGCAGGCATCGCCTACAACACGCAGGTCATCATCGGGCCGACGGGCGTGATAGGCAAGCAGCGCAAGCTGCACATGTCGGCGGACGAGTACTTCCACTTCCGCACGGGGACGCGGATTCCGGTACTCGATATCGGCAAGTGCCGGCTGGGCATCGGCATTTGCTACGACAACATCTTCCCCGAGGTGGCGCGGATTGCGGCTGTCAAGGGGGCGGAAGTGTACCTGATGCCGCACGCGGCGCGCATTGGGGCATGGCCCCAGACAACAGGGGAGCAGCAACAGGTGGTGGCGACCAACAAGAAGTTGTGGGCCAAGGTGTACGCCGCCAGGGCGTATGACAACGGCATGTACGTGGTGGTCTGCAACCAGGCCGGGCCGGCCGGCGAGGAACCGCCGACCAATCACGGGGGCGGGATCATGGTCTTCGACCCGACCGGGGAGTTGATAGCCGAGTCGCGCACCCGCGTCATCGAGGAGGAAATGGTTGTCTGCCGGCTGCAAGCAGAACTGTTCGCGCAGCGGCGCAAGGCCAGTTGCTTCAACCTGCAAACGCGGCGGCCGGAGATATACGGCGAGCTGACCAAGCCCACAGACTAGGCATTTGGTAATCAACTTCTTGGGAAGGAACACAACACTGTGTCGAGTACGAAGATAGTGCTAATCGGGGCCGGAAGTGTCAAGTTCACCCAGGGCCTGCTGGCTGACATCATGCTTTCGGACTTTTGTGACGAATGGACTGTAGCGCTGGTGGACATCAATCCCGAGGCGCTGGAGGTCGCGCACGGATTGGCCAAGCGCATGCTGCAGGTGCGGCCGGCTCCGGTGCGGCTGGAGGCCAGTACCGACCGCAGGGACGTGCTGGAAGGGGCCGACGTGGTCGTCACCACCATCGGCGTCGGTGGCCGCCGCGCGTGGGAGACCGACGTGTTTGTGCCCCGCGAGCACGGCATCTACCAGCCGGTGGGCGATTCGGTGATGGCAGGGGGGCTGTCGCGCGCGCTGCGCCAGATTCCGCCGATGGTGGAGATTGCCCGCGATGTCTTGGCCCTGGCACCCGGGGCGCGGTTTTACAACTATGCCAACCCGATGACCGCCATCTGCCGCGCGGTGCAGTTAGCCACCGGCGCGGAACTGGTGGGCCTCTGCCACGGGGTCATGGGGTCGTTGCGCGACATCGCCGACCTCCTGGAGTTGAACGACGCGGACCTGGTGGGGCTGACCGTCGGCGTCAACCACCTGACATTCCTGCTGAACCTGCGCTGGCGCGGCCAGGATGCCTGGCCCCTGCTCAAGCAACTGGGCGGGGTGGAACTAACCGAGGCCGACAAGCGGCAACTGGCCGTACTTGCGCAGATGGGGGCAAGCTGCCAGGCGGTCGGCGCGATGCGCGAGCAGCACCCGTTCAGTTGGGAGCTGTTTGACCTCTACGGTGCCCTGCCGTTGGTGGGTGACTGCCATGTCTGCGAATTCTTCCCCGCTCTGTTCAGAAACGGCTCTTACTACGGCAAGACGTTAGGGGTGGACGTCCACTCGTTCGAGGCGATAATCGAGCGCGATGACCGCAACTACGAGCAGATGGTGCGGCGGGCGCGGGGCGAGGAGCCGATAGACGAAAGCCTGTTCGACCGCGCGCCGGGAGAACACGAGCAGTTGCTGGACATAATCAAGTCGGTGCTGGCCGACGAGGGTCGGATCTTTTCAGCCAACGTTCCCAACAACGGGGCAGTGGCCAACGTGGCCGACGAGATGGTGTTGGAGGTGCCCTGCGTGTTCCAGGCGACGGGGGCCTATCCGTTGGCCATCGGCGAGGTGCCGGCGTGGCTGGCCGGCATCCTGGCCCAGCGCCACTGCGTGACGGAGCTGACGGTTCAGGCGGCCCTCAACGGCTGTGCCAAGACCTTTGCACAGGCGCTGCTGGCCGAAGGGATGGCGGACTCGATCGCGGCGGCCCAGCGGCTGGCTGATGATCTCATCAAGGCCCAGGCCGAGTACCTTCCGCAATTTGCGTAGATTACCGAGGCGATGATCGGGATGAATCTGGACCTGTTTGATGCACATTGCTACGTGGGACGGTTCCAGCATTACGACAGCCAGTATTTCTATTCAGCGGAGGAGCTGCTGGCGGAGATGGACCACTACGGCATTGCCGAGGCGCTGGTGTGCGACACCCTGTCCCGGGAAATAGACCCGCGGGCGGGCAACCCGCGCATCGTGAAATTATGCCGCGAGCAGCCGCGCCTGTACCCTTCGTGGTCGCTGGCCCCTCCGCTGCAGTCGCTGCCATTCCCGTTGGACGAACTGCTGGACAGGATGGCCGAGGCCGGCGTGCGGGCGGTGCGCTTCTTCCCCGGTCATCTCAAGTTTCCCATTGAGGACTGGGCGCTGGGCCCTATCCTGGAGGTGCTGGAGGAGGGGCGGGTGCCGGTTTTCTTCGACCCCACCCCGCAACTGCGTGCCACCGACCGGGACATGACGGACTGGGATGCACTGGTGCGCATCTGCAAGGCCCATCCCAAGCTGCCGGTCATCGCCACCGAGCAGCGGATGTACTGGTACGACCGCACCTGGTACCCGGCGCTGGAGGCGTGTGACAACCTGCACATTGAATTAAGTCCGTTCTGGATGTACAAGGGCATAGAGTTCGTGTGCCGGGAGTACGGTGCCGACAGGTTGATTTTCGGCACGCGCCTGCCGGTGCGCGACGCGGGGACGACTATCGCCCAACTGCAGTATGCAGAAGTCAGCGAGCAGGAGAAGCAGGCCATTGCCGGGGGGAACCTGCGGCGGCTGCTTGCGGAGGCGCTGCCCGGCCGAGAGCCGGTGCCACAGGCCAAGAGGGAGCCGGTGAAGCTGCCACCGCCGGACCCGGCAAAGGGCAAGTGGTACCTGGCCATGCGAGAGGCCCAGGAGCCGTTCGAGGGCGAGGTGCTGATAGACACGCACACGCACATCGGGCTGGGCGCCCCGTACTTTTTGCCGGATTCGGAGCCCGAGGAGCTGGTTCACCAGCTTGACCGTCACGGTTTTCAGAAGATGGTGACGTTTGCATTTGCCGGCCTGATGGGAGACTGGACGTGGGGGAATGATTTTGCGCACCAGGCAGCCCGCCAGTTCCCCGGGCGCATTCTGCCGCTTGCCGCCGTGAACCTGTGGAACGAGGCGGAGATGGTCAAGGAGATGACGCGCTGCTGCGATGAGCTGGGCTTTTGGGGGGTGAAGCTGCACCCGTGGTGGAACCAGTATCCCGAAGCGGGCGAGCACGTGCGGCGGTGCTGCGAATTCGTCCACGAGCGGGGACTGATCATCGTCAACCACTACTGGGGGCCGCCGCAGTTGCTGGACGAGCTGGCGAGCGAATTCCCCAATGCCTGGATGATAACCGGGCACCTGACACTGGACGACGGCTACTGCCGGGTGGTGAACAGGCACGAGAACGTGTACGTGGGTAGCTGCTTGCCCATCTTGCGCGGGGAAGTGGAGGCGGCGGTGTCGCGCCTGGACGTGGACAAGATATTGTTCGGCTCCGACGTCCCTGACTTGCCCATTCCCCTGGGATTCGGCTCGATACTGTATGCGCGGATAGATGACGAGGCCAAGCGCAAGATAATGGGCCTCAATGCCCAGCGGCTGCTGGAACTGGTAGCCAAGAACCGCAGTCAATAGAGGCCGCAGGCTGTGTTGTGCGCCGAACCATGCACCCAGTTTCCGATGGCGGCCCACAGGCCGG
Organism: Candidatus Zipacnadia bacterium; assembly: GCA_029819875.1. GTDB lineage: Bacteria > Armatimonadota > Zipacnadia > Zipacnadales > Zipacnadaceae > JALGVG01. Next base: position 9,036 of record JALGVG010000001.1, read on the forward strand.
CGGCAGCAATCGCGACGAGGACGCCAAGCAGGGCGTACTCGAGTGCAACTGCGCCCGCGCGGTCAGTTACCAGTTCGGCAAGCAGGCAGGCAAGCCTTGATCTCAGCTTCATGGGCGTGTGCTCCGTAATAGCTAATCGGCAGCCACAAGGGTCATCTTGAAGGCAGGGAGGGTAAAAAAACCGCCGCCCGGACGGACCGGGCGGCGGTTGCGTGCCAGGCGGGGTGTGCCGGGCTTATTCGTTCGCCACCTGGGGCGGGAAGGCGAAGTCCAGCCACTTGGCAGCGACGGCAGCTTGCTGGCAGTCACCGGCATGGAAGTACATGCGGAAGTTGAACACCAGGGCATCGCCCTTGGGGAGGGCCAGGTCGCCGCGCACTGACCAGTCACCGGTGAAGTCGTGCTTGCCCCACTGGTTGACGGTGAACAGCCCGTAGCCTCGCACATGCCAGGTAGTGGGGTAGTCGTAGTTGTCGGGATGGTCGAAGATCGCCACGCCGCAGGGCTGCTGGCCGATCCTTCCATAGTAGTCCACCCACGGTGCGCGCTTACCCCAGGTTTCACCTTCCCCGATGCCGCCGTAGGCGTTGACAATAGTGCCGGTTCCTTTGCCGTCGGCGTTCAGTTCAGGATTGAGGCGGATGGTGAGGGTGCCGGCTTCCTTGGTGTCTCCAAAGAATACGCCGCCATACTCCGCCCGCCAAATGATGCGCCAATCCATAATGCGCGCGTCGTCAGGGGTGTTGTAGACACGGATGCAATACTCTTCCAACATGAGGGGTTTGCCGTCAGCGTCGGTCCAATCGTTGACAGCGCACAGTTGGCCGTAGACAGGGCCGCTGGTGACGGACTTTTCGCGGTTGCGGCTATAGCCGTGGCCGGGTTCTTCGCTCCAGCAGTCCACGCCATTGACATCGCCCTGCGCGGTATACAGGGACTTGTGGTGGATGTGGTCGCCCTTGGAGCGATCATCGAATATCTCGCGGGTCATGTGCACGCCGCCCGGCCCGATGACCGGGTAGCAGTAAGGGCGCACGACGTTGGGGCCGGCGTTCCAGGTGGTGAACAGCTCGCCGTTGACCGTGAAGTCCACGGTGTCGCCGTTGTCCTGAACCGCCACGTTGTTTTCTTGCGTCGTCTCGGCAGTGACCTTGAAGCGCTTTGTCTCGCCGGCCGCGATCTGGGGGACGATGAAAACCATTTCCTTGTCCGTGCACTGGGCCACGAGCTTGCCGACTTCGTTGCCTGCCTCATCAAGCTCCACCAGGACATGGTTCCCGGCGCACTTGCACTCTGCCTCACAAGGCACAGAGACTATGACATTGTTCCTATCGTGGGGGCCGGCGCTTACTTGCAGGATCTTGGCATCATCACAACACGGCATTATCTGCGAACCTCCTTTGTTATTGGAAACAGGCTCAATTGTGTCGTAATCAAGGCTTGCACGCAACAGCTGGTAATTCGCCGCCTGCGGCTGCCGTTCCTGCCTGGCGGCTAAGAAGGCGAATTTGCCCGCTGTTTATAGTATTGCGCCTGCAGGCGGCCGAGCATCAACGAGCGGCCAATCACCGGGCCTGGGCCGAGGAGTCGGACGTCGGGCCTAGGGTAGCAGGGATCTTGCAAGTAATACGCGTGCCCTGCCCTTCTTCAGACCAGACCTCGATGGTTCCGCCGTGGGCGTCCACGACATTCTTGACGATGCGGGTGCCAAGCCCGGTGCCCATCGGCTTGGTGGAGACGGCCTCGTCGGTGAACAGCTTGGCCTTGACATGTTCAGGCATGCCGCTGCCGTTGTCTTCGCACTCGATGGCGAAGTAGCTGCCCTCGGGGAACGGGGCATCGGACGGGCCCAGCTTGATACGGATGGCAATATGGGAAGCACCCACCGCTTCATCCAGGGCATTGAACAGCAGGTTGTAGATTAGGTTATATACTTGCTTGCGGTCACAGACGACCCGGGGCATATCCGGCGGGCTTTCGACGACCACGGTGGTGCCCTGCTTTTCGGCTTGTGCACTCAGCAACGAGACGACACGCTGGGCCACCGATACCACGTCGGTCACCTCGAACTGCGGTTCGGCCACAATGCCCTTGACTGCGGCGGAGATCTCGGCCATGCGCTGCTGAACCGCCTGGCAGCCCTCGAGGATGATGGCAATCATTTCCGGGTAGATGGAACGCAGATCGTCAATGGCAGCAGTGAGGCGTTCACGGGTCTGCTCGTCGCCGATTTCGGCGGCCACCTCGTCCAGTTGCGCGAAGCAATCATCGGCCACAAACTGCAAGGTCTGGGCGCCGGTTTCGGTGGGTGTTATGAGGTTCTTGACGTCATGGCTGATGTTTCCGATAAAGCGCATGATGGCGGCGAGGCGTGCTTCCTCGTGCAGGCGCGCGGTCTCCAAGGCGGCGGCGACCTGGGCGCCGACGATTTCCAGCAGGGCCACGTCGTACTCGTCGAACTGCCCGTCCGCCTTGTTGAGCACTTGCATGACGCCGATAGGCTTGCTTTCCACGCCCTTGAGGGCCACGGTGACCATGTTCTGGGTCACGTATCCGACTCGCTCGCCCACCTCGCGGAGGTGTTCCTTGCGGGTGGTGACATCCTCGGAGATATCACTTTCGCCGCTTTGGAAGACTTTGCCCGCGATCCCCTGGTCGGGGTCAATAGCCAGCCCGGTCAACTGGTCGGCCTTCTCCCCGACCACGTACTTGAAGACGAGCTTGTTCTTTTCGGGGTCGTAGAGCACTATTGACCCGGCGCCGGCATCCACGACCTGGAGGCTGAGGTTAAGTGCTTCCTGGACTACTTCTTCGAACTTGGTGATGGAGCTAAGACCCATGGCGATGCGGCGCACCGCGTCCAGTTGGCGCCTGAGCTGGGTCACCTGTCGTTGTAGCTGGTCACTCATTGGCGCTTCTTCCTGTCATCGGGTGATGATCGGGCAGTCCCAGAGAAGGGTGAGGAGCCGCCCGTAGCCATCGTCATCCGGCTGGGCCTGGCGAGCAGTGCGCGCTGGCGGCATTGCTTGGCCACCTCGGGATAGCCGGCCTCGGCCGCCACCGTGGCCGCCATTTTCCACAGCTCGGCATTGTACGGATGGCGGTTGGCCGCCCCCAGTATTTCGGTCAGGCCGTCGCGTTGATAACCCATCAGGTACAAGGCATACCCGGCGGTGGCGGCAGCCAGCCCGTCTGCAGGGTCAATCTCTTCGGCGCGCTTGGCCAGTTCACGCGCATAATCAAGGTCGCGCTTTTCGCGGGTCAGCAGCATGGCCAGTTGCAGGCTTGCGGGGCCGAACTCCAGGGCGCGGCGGTACTCCTTCTCGGCCCCTGCAGTATCATTCATGCGCTCGAGCACATTGCCGACGGCGTAGTGAGCGGAAGGGTCGTCGGGCGCGAGCTTGACCGCCTCCCTGGCTGCCTCCAGGGCCTGCCGGTGGCGCCCTAGGCCCATCAAGGCGGTGACGAGGTTGAGCCGTGCGGCCAGCAGTTGCGGGTCAAGCCGGCTCGCCTTCCTGAAGTCGCGGGCGGCTTGTTCGAAGCGGCCGGCCAGCAGGTACAACTCGCCGCGCAGGTGATAGGCCTCGGCGCTGTCTGGTTTCAACTTCAGGGCGCGCTCTATCCACTTCTGCCCGGCCTCGACATCCGCCAATTTCAGGCAGGCCTTGGCTGCCTGGAAGTTGGCTTCAAACGAAGAAGGGTCAGCAAGGGCGGCACGCGTGAACTGGTAGTAGGCGTCGTTGTACGATCCCGCATCAGCATACTTGCGGCCCATCTGGAGCAGTTGTGCCACCGAGGCGTGCGCAGCACCAGTTGCGGTGGCGCTGCGCCGGCAACCGCACACCACCAGCCCGGCAGCGGCCAGCACTATGAGGCCGGCGATCATGTAACGGTTATGGAGGCGGGCTTGAGCCATTCTCACACTCGCACGCGCGTCGCTTGCCGACTGTGACATATGCAGCAATCATGCACACCATGATAACATGGAAGTTACATCTATCTTCGGCGGGTGAATTGAAAATCCTCTTGGCAATTGCCTAGCCGTTGAGCACTTCGATCAGGTCGTTGCCTTTGGCCACGTGGACGCGCGGCTGCTCGTCGCCCTCGGGCATCCATTCGATGCGCTTGACATAAGGCGGCTCTATCCAGAACTTGCCGATGGAGTGCCGCCGCTGGATGCCGCGGACAACCGCACTGTATATCAGCTCGCGTGCTTTCTCCGGGTGCAGGTGGATGGCGGCACCACGGTTAAGACCCTCCTTGACGGCGGCCGTTTCAATGTCGGGCACCAACTGCCTGGCTTCCCTGCAGCAAGCCTCGTCACCGCTGACCATCACCACGGGCACATCATAGTAGGCACAAAACAGCATGTTGCAGCCCAATTCGCCCAGCGAGATGTCGTTGATGGTCAGCTCGGCGACATTGATTGACCCGGTATGCCACAAGTGCCCGTCGAGGGTGCCGGCCTTGGCGTGCTGGCCGATTATGAGGGCGCAGTCGAACTCTGCGCTGCAGCCGAACGGATAGCGCAGCGGCCTTCCCATCAGCAGCCGGGCAGCGGGGTGAAGAAGCTCGGGGTTGATGGCCCCGCTGCCGTGGCCGTCCACCACCAAGATATCGTCAGCTCCCGCCTCCAGGCACCCGCGCACGGCGGCGTTGACTTCCTCGGTGCACAGGCGGCGGCCGGTTTCGTAGTAGCGCCCCTCGGGTCCTGTAAAGTCATCGAAGTTGGCTACTCCCGCCACCCCTTCCATGTCGGTCATGATGTACACCTTCATTGTGCTACCTCCTTGGACAAGGTGCAGATGCGTACAGCAAGTTTGTTTCCAATTGCACAAATTGTCAAGGCGAAGTCGGCAAAGTGCAGCGGTCAGCGTTCCAGTACTCAAGGGAGCCTGCAGGGGTGAAGGTTTGCAGCGGGTGAGGAGGAACAAAGTCCGAGCTGAAACGGTCAAATCAACGTCTCGAGCCGTCGAAGGCGCCCGGCGCTTCTCGCAGCACCGGGTTTGTGTTAGAATACTGCGTGCTGCAGCCTACCGGGGCCACATGGATCATGCTTTCAGAACAGGAGGAATAAGTGTGGGCGGCACCTTGAAACAGGCATACTTCGCGCTGCTTGCAGGAGCCATCATAGGCATCTTGCTCCTTACCGGTGGATGCGGCGGAAGTAGTGGGGGCGCCGGGGGGGTCAGCATCACCGGCATTGTCGCGGACGACGGAACACTGGACCCGATCGGTGGTGCGATGGTGACCATCGGTAGCCTGACGGCATTTACGCTTGACAATGGTTCATTTGCCATAAACGGGGCACCGGCCGGAGCCGTGACCGTTTACGTTACGAAGGATGGATACGAGGTGGGCGTCTTTCCGGTAATGCTGGGGAGCGGAACCAACAACATAGGGACACTGTACCTCAAGCCCACCTTGCAGCCCTCATGCGGCAATGTCAGCGGCACGGTCCAGGAAGGGAGTGCGCCGGTGGCGGGCGCCATACTGGACTGCGGAGGGGTGAACGCCCGCTCAAAGGCTGATGGGACGTTTACCGTGTATAATGTGCCCGAGGGAGAACAGCTCTTGTGGGCACAGAGTGCCGACGGGCTGAAGACAGGGTACCGGCTGGTGGACGTGCAGGCAGGGTCGACACTGACCGGCCAGGTCGTGTTCATCAGCTCGGGGCCGCCGCCGCCGCCGTTCGGCTAGCCGGTTGTCTACTCTCAAAGGGCAAGGAATGGTGAATACCCGCAAACGCAGCAAGATGATAGTGGGGACGATAGCGGCAGTGGTGGTCGTGGCTGGGGTAGTGATGCTGGTGCGGCGGACGCCCTCCCCGTCCGTCCCTTCGGAGAGTCAACAACCCGGCGGCACGGTGAAGGTCAGCCAGCCCGTCGTCAGCCACGCGGAAAAGGGGGCCCTGGCGTGGCAGCTTCAACTGCGGGAGATGAACATCTCGGCCGGCGGGCGAACCGTGGCCGCCCAAGGCCTGCGGGAGGGCCTTATCTACGACAGCGAGGGCAAGCCGATAGTGCGGGTGACGGCGGACCGCATCAGCGGAGACACCACGACGCGCAATTTCTCGGTGACCGGCAATGTAACAGTGACCACCCCCAAGGGGGTCGTGTTTTCCACCGACACCGTCAAGTGGATACAGGACGAGGGGAAGCTGGAATGTCCGGGCCTGGTGACGATGCGCAGCAAGCAGATGACGGTCACCACGACGGGGCTGGAGTTTTACGTAAACCAGGACCTGGTTAAGTGTCCCAACTTCATAAAGATGGTCAACGGCGAAAACACGCTGGTGGGGCGCAACCTGCGCTACAATATCAAGACCGCCAGCTTCGAGCTGGAGAGCGTGCAGGCGCTGTTCAATGCCGAGCAAGTTCGAGCGCTGGCACAGGAGGCGCGCCGATGAGGTTGCTGCCGCGTAAAATAGCAGTCATTGCGCAGGCCGCCATGCTGGCCGCAGTGCTGGCAGCGGGGTTGCAGGTAGTGGTGGGCGAGCAGGGCCAGCCGGCCCAGGAGCAAGCAAAGAAAGAAGACCAAGAGGACAAGGTTCGCTTGCAGGCCGACCATGTCCGCTACGATGCCGACGCCAAGAAATATATCCTCACCGACATACCCTCCGGCCAGCCGGGCGACGAGTACGAGCAGGTTATCTACAAGCACAAGGATGTCACCCTGTACTGCGACCGGTCGGAATACGACGAGGCCAAGGATACAGGTATTGCAATCGGGCACCTGAAGGTGACTGCCAAGGACGCGATCATCACCGGCACGACCGTGACGGCGGATTTCGGCAAGAAGATCATCACTATCAGCGGCAACGTGGTTATCGTCGCCCAGAAGAAGCGCCCCCAGTCCCGGCAACAAAGCAGCCACCAAGCCGGCACTGAGGCCGGTTCGGGCAACCAGGCACCCGCCGAGGGGCAAAAGACCCAGGCAAAGGGCAACCAAGAGGAGGGCCTGGAGAAGTACAAGTACAAGAAAACCACCATCTGGTGCGACCGCATCGAGTATCACTACGACGACAAGCAGAGGGTTGCCTACATCCGGGGTCCGCTGAAAGCCGTCCAGGAGGATAAGACAGCGTGGGCGGACAAGGCAATCTACCACGAGCGGGACGATATCCTGGAAGTGGAAGGCAACGTGCGGGTGGTAAGCAAGGAAGGGGATGAGTTCCGCTGCCCGCGCGCGGTAATCGCGCTGGACGACAACTGGATGGAAGTGGAAAGGGTGGAGGGGCTGATAGTCCGCAAGAAGAAAACGAGCGCCCAGGGCCAGGGGCAGGGCGGTCAAGCACAGGGAAGCAGTGCAACGTCCAGCGGTTCGCGTGCCGAAGAGAGCCAGCCTGCACCCAGCCCGCAGCAGTGAGACAAGGCAGTTGCTTTGCAGTGGGGGCGGCTGTTGCCAAGCGGCGGCGGGATAGGCGGCAGGAGGCTGCTTGGGAATTACTTTTCGTACAAGCCGGCGAGGAATTCCTTGCGCAAGGCCAGGCGGATGGCAGTGACGACGGCCTGGGCGGTATCAGCAACAGACTTGTTGGCCAACTTGGCGTCGAAGTCGTAGACCGTCAGGATGGGGTGGCCGGCGGCGCTGACGGTGTAATGGTCACCGTCTTGGCGGGCGTGAAACTCGTAACTGTCTGCGCCGTCGGCAAGCACCTGCGTAAGTTCGGCAACCATCCGCTTGCCGCGGGCCTGAGGGTCGGTGTCGCCGGGGGCCTGGGCGAAGCGGAACAGCTCTACGCCCCACAGTTTCAGTACCCAAATCTTGTCGCTGCCGGGATCCTGGTCATCGCTGAGGGCTTCGACAACCGGCGGGTCCCACTTGGTGACTGCGCGGCGGTTGATGAAGATACCGGCATCTTCCAGCGCCTGGGTGATGTATACACAGCGGTCAACCGAAGGGGGATGGTCTTCCAGAATGCCGCCGTCAATCCGGACGGTGGCTCGCTCCTTGGCGGCCAGGCGCTCCATGAAGGTGAGCAGTCCGACGGGGTTGTACTTCGTATGCAGCAGATACTGAATGGCGTGCAGGTCGGCCTGCTTCTCGATGTCCATGGAGTAATGGGACAGCACGCCGCGCGTCGCCAGGCCGCCGGCTTGCCAGACAGCCCAGGGCATTTCCTCGTTGCCGCCTACCATCATGGCAGCCAGCACGGCCGCCGCAGTAGCGATGGTCAGGTGCTGGGCGCGGTCAAGTTGCTTGAGGGCGTCGAAGGTGCAGTTGTGCGCCATTTCGTGGGCAATAACCGCGGCCAGCTCGTGTTCGGACTGGACGGCCTTCACCAGCCCCTTGTACACGTAGATGTATCCGCCCGGTACGCTGAACGAGTTGACCTCGTCGCTGTCGAGCAGTTTTATCTTGTACTTGACATCCGGCCGCGGCGTATGGGGCGCGATCGCCTTGACCATGGCCTGGACCTGGGCCAGGACGGCATCGGCCTCCTTGCCGGTCCATGCCTTGTATTTTTTGTCTATCTCGGCGGCAACCTCGGCGCCGATCCTGGCCTCGTACTGGGGGTTATACTTCTTGGCCAGGCACAAGGACTGCACCAGCAACAGCGCCGATATTACAACCAGACCGCGAACGCCGGCTCTCATATAGTATCAATCCTAAGTAGATGGTACTATTTATGACGCCCGGCAGGGCAAGAAGTTCCGCCGGAAGGGGGATTTGCGGGCGCCGGCAGGCTTGCCAGCAGCAGCGCGCTTGCGGTATGATAGGTACCAGGGCCGGGGCAGCTCGGCCCTCGACTATTGTCAGGACAACAGGTAAACGGGGCCTGTCACCCGGGAGTGAGAAACATGTCTGAGGTCCGAGTAAGATTTGCACCTGCGCCGACGGGATTCATGCACATCGGCAACCTGCACACGGCGCTGTTCAACTGGCTGTTTGCCCGCAACCAAGGCGGGAAGTTCGTCCTGCGTATTGAAGATACCGACGAGGTGCGCTTCACGCCCGAGGCGGTCAATGTCATTTACGAGGGCCTGCGATGGCTGGGGTTGGACTGGGACGAGGGGCCGGATATCGGCGGGCCGTACGGGCCGTACATTCAAAGTGAGCGCCTGGAGCTGTACCAGTCGAAGGTGCAGGAACTGCTGGCAGCGGGCAAGGCGTACGAATGCTTTTGCACCCCGCAGGAGCTGGAGGAGCGGCGCCAGATGATGCGGGCGCGCGGGCTGCCGCCGCGCTATGACGGCCGCTGCGCGAACCTCACCGAGCAGGAGCGGGAACGGCTGCGGGCCGAGGGCAGGACAAGCTGCATACGGTTCAGGGTCAAGCAGACAGGCAAGACGGTCATCAAGGACATCATCCAGGGCGAGGTCGTGTATGACAACTCGCTGATCGCCGACAGCATTATCCAGAAGACGAGCGGGTTTCCCACCTACCATTTGGCCTGCGTGATAGACGACGCGGCAATGAAGATCACGCACGTCATCCGGGCGGTTGAGCACCTGCCCAACACGCAGTTGCACCTGCAACTGCAGGAGGCGTTGGGGATCGAGCCTCCGCAGTATGCCCACCTGCCGCTGGTGCTGGGGCCGGATCGCACGAAGCTGAGCAAGCGGCACGGCGCCGTCAGCGTGGTGGAGTACGCCAAGATGGGCTACCTTCCCGAGGCGATGTTCAACTTCCTGGCGTTGCTGGGCTGGGCGCCGGGTGATGAACAGGAGATACTGCCCCCGCAGGAGATTATCAAGCGCTTTTCCCTGCAGGCGTGCTCGGCCTCGCCGTCCGTGTTCGACATGCAGAAGGCCGAGTGGATGAACGGAGAGTACATAAAGGCGATGGCGCCGGAGGAACTGGCGCGGCGGGTGCTGCCGTTCCTGGTAGAGGCCGGCCTGTTCGAGGCAGACCCTTCGCCGGAGCGGATGGCGTGGCTGGTGCGGGTATGCGAGTTGATGCGCGAGCGCGTCAAACGGCTCACCGTCTTCACCACGTGGGCACGGTATTTTTTCACGGACGAGTACGAGTACGAGCAACGAGCGCGGCAAAAGTGGCTCAACCGCGAGGATACCCCGCAGAAGTTGGAGATGCTGGCCGAGCGGCTGCAGAAGCTGCAAAGGTGGGATGCGGAAAGCATCGAGGAGGCGGTGCGCGGGCTGGCGGCGGAGCTGGGAGTGGGCGCGGGGCAGGTGATTCACCCCTGCCGGGCGGCGGTGACCGGAACAACCATCGGCCCCAGCCTGTTTCATCTCTTGGAATTGCTTGAACAGAGCGACGTGGTAAGCCGTCTACGCCGGACGGCAGCACTTGCTGCCGGCGGGCAACTACGGCCCGCACAGGAGGGCTGAGCAGCGGCCAGCCTGCTTGCTTACAGGGGAGAAGTTGGTCTATAATGCCAGCAGGCCAGGTGCCGGCCGCAAGGCCGGCAAGCCTGACCGGGGGGCTATTTACGAGAGAAGGCGTCACCATGAAGTTGCAAACCATTTCAAAATTCGGTATTGAAGAGGAGACTTTGTCGGCGGTTGCGGCTGCCGAAAAAGTGCCGGTCGAGCAGTTGGCGGAGGCGGTCGAGGCGGGAAGCGTAGTAGTGTTAGGCAGCCCCAGCGGGCCGGCCAAGCCCCTGGGAATCGGCAAGGGTTTACGTACCAAAGTCAACGCCAATATCGGCACCTCGCCGGATTTTCCCGACCTGGAGGCGGAGCTGAAGAAGCTCAAGGCCGCGCTGATCAGCGGGGCCGACACCGTGATGGATCTGAGCACCGGCGGAGACCTGGACGAGATTCGACGGCGCATCCGCGAAGAATGCGACGTGGTCATGGGGACGGTGCCGATCTACCAAGCCATTATCGAGGCGGAAGAGCGCTACGGGAGCATAGACGAGCTGGACCCTGACCACCTGTTCGAGGTCATCGAGCGCCACTGCGCCGACGGCATCGACTTTTTGACCCTGCACTGCGGGGTTACACGGGAGACGATAGCGGCGCTGCGCCGCGACGAGCGCATCGGCGGAATAGTCAGCCGCGGCGGCAGCTTCCTGGCACACTGGATGGAAGTCACGGGAAAGGAGAACCCGCTATACGAACGGTACGACGAATTGCTGGCGATCCTCAAGCGCTATCACACGGCCATCAGCCTGGGGGATGGGTTGCGGCCGGGAGCGATAGCGGATGGCACCGATGCCGGGCAAGTGGCCGAGACCGTGGTGCTCGGTGACCTGGTGCTGCGGGCGCGCAAAGCGGGCGTGCAGGCGTTCGTGGAGGGTCCCGGGCACATGCCCATGGACCAGATAGCGGGCAACGTCATGCTGCAAAAGAGGCTGTGTCACGACGCCCCGTTTTACGTGCTGGGGCCGCTGGTGACCGACATAGCTCCCGGATATGACCACATTACCGCCGCCATCGGGGGAGCGATTTGTGCAGCCGCCGGTGCCGACTATCTGTGTTACGTCACGCCGGCTGAGCACCTGGGGCTGCCGGACATAGACGACGTCGTCCAGGGCGTGATGTCGGCGCGCATCGCCGCGCACGCGGCCGACATCGTCAAGGGTGTGCCCGGCGCGGCGGACTGGGACATGCGCATGTCGCAGGCCCGCCGGCAACTGGACTGGGACCAGATGAGAGAGCTGGCCATCGATCCGGGACGCGTGGTCGAGGTGCGAGGGGAACGCGGCACCCTCGACCCCAAGGCCTGCTCCATGTGCGGCAAGTTCTGCTCCATAAGGTTGTCCATGAGTTTGAAATAAAACAGCAGGCATCCGGAAGAGGGCCTGCAGAGGTAGCCTAGGCAATGTCAATAGTCAAACTACGCAAGATCTTCCGCAAGACGGCAAATATCGGCTATGGCAACAAGCGCATCCAGCTTCCCAGCCTGATGACCATCATCTTTGCCGCGATCGTCGTCATCTTCGTGCTCGGTGCCTACTACACGTTCGGGGGGCCGGCCGGCGGTGGAGGCCGAGGCCAGCGCTATGCGGCCAAGCTGACGAAGGTCGTGGCAGTGGTCAACGGGCACAAGATCGCCCGCCTCAACTTCGAGCAAGCCTTCCAGCGCGCCCTGGACTTGCAGCGGGGGTCGGTGAGGGTGGCGGATATCCGCCGGCTCCGCGAAGGCCTGCTTGAGAACACGATAATGTCAATACTGCTGAGGGACGCAGCCAAGGCCGCAGGCATCAGGGTCAGCTCGGCGGACCTGGCAGCCAAGCGCGACCAGATGGTGCAGGAGCGCATCAACCAGCAATATCCCACGAAGAAGGCCCTGGCCGAACACCTCAAGCGCCGGCGTATCTCCTACGAGCAACTGCTGGCACGGGAGCGTGAACGGCTGCCGGGCGACGATGCACTACGCGAGACCATCATGCAGGAAAAGCTCAGGGAGCAGATAGAGAGCCAGGTGCAGGTAAGCGACCAGCAGGTGCGGGACAACTTCGCCGAGTTGACCATCCAGCATATCCTGATATCGCCGGAGCGCATAAAGCAAAAGTACGCCGAAAAGTGGGCGGCAGAGCACAAGGGCAGCGAGCAGTCGGCTCCGCCCCAGATAGACGCCGACAGCAAGGCACGGGAAAAAATCGAGGAGCTGCTGGACAAGATCAAGAAGGGGGCCGATTTCGGGGAGCTAGCCAAGGAGTATTCGGACGACCCCGGCAGCGCAGCGCAAGGGGGCAAGATGGTGATAAGGGCGGGAGAGACGGTGCCGGAGTTCGAGAAGGCCGCCTTTGCCCTCAAGCCCGGCCAGGTCAGTGAGATAGTCAAGACGGATTACGGCTATCACCTCATCAAGCTTATCAGCCGCAAGGACAACCTTCCCGAGGATTTCGAGAGCAACAAGGAGCGGTACCGCAAGCAGGTGCTGGAAGACTACAAGCGGCGGGCATGGGCGGAATACCTCAACAGCTTGCGCACCGCGGCGGATGTGCAGATATACGACACCGAGCTGCAAGCGTATCGCTTACTGGCCGAAGGCGACAAGGCGGGTGCCCAAGCCAAGCTGCGCGAGGCCGTGGATGATGACCCCAATAACGTCAGTGCCCGGTATCAACTGGCCCTGCTTTACGAGCAAGCCGGCCAGACGCAAGAGGCCATCAAGCTGCTGGAAGAAGTTGCTTCCCACACGCTGGGGGCCAGCGATCCATACGTTCACCTCAAGCTGGCGGACCTGTACAAGAAGAGCAAGCGGGACGACGATGCCCTCGAGGAGTACATAAATGCCAGCGAACGGGCCAGCGCCCTGGACTGGAGCAACTACGGCGCACATATCCAGTTGCGCACGGTATTCGAGGAACTCGGCAAGCCGGAACTGGTCAAGCGCCAGGACGAATGGATAGCCGATTTCAACAAGCACATGCAAAGCACAGGCGGCATGGTGATACCTGGAGGAACTTTCACCATTCCAGGGGGTTAAAACCAACCCATGAGGCCGGCGAGCAAACTGAAGGTCAGGCTGGTGCAGCTCAATCCTCGGCTGGGCGACGTCGAAGCCAACGTCGATTTGCACATGGAGGCGATCAAGCAGGCGATCGCCGACGATGTCTCGCTGATTATATTCCCCGAGTTATCGCTTACCGGCTACTACCTGCGTGACCTGGCCCCGGAGGTGGCGATGCGCGTTGAGGGGCCGGTCATGAGCCAGCTGGCACGCCTCAGCAAAGAAATCGGCATCGTGGTCGGCTTCGTGGAGGAGGACGAGCAGTTCAGTTTCTTCATCGCGCAGGCGTACCTGGAGGGCGGCGCCGTGCGGCATGTCCACCGCAAGGTTTACCTGCCCACCTACGGGATGTTCGACGAGGGCCGCTATTTCACCGCCGGCCGGCGCCTGCGCACCTTGCGCAGCAAATGGGGGCCGATGGGCATCCTCATATGCGAAGACCTCTGGCACCCCTCGGCGCCTTACGTGCTGTCGCAAAGCGGCATGTACTACTTGATTGCTTGTGCCTCAAGCCCCGGCCGGGGCATCCATGACCAACATATCGCCACCGCCGGCACCTACGCCAACATACTTACCACCTACGCACAACTTTTCCAGGTTTACGTGCTGTTTTGCAATCGCGTGGGGTACGAGGAAGGAGTGTGCTTCTGGGGCGGGAGCTGCGTCATCGGCCCGCAAGGCGTCAGCGTGGCAGCCGCTCCCCAACTTGAGCCGGCGGTGCTGGATGCGGAGCTTGACGTTGCCGCCATCCGCCGGGTGCGATTGCAAGCGCCGCTGACCGACGACGAGAACCTCGACCTGACCATCCGCGAGCTGGAGAGGGTGCGTCGTGAGCGAGCTGAAGATTGACTGTGCGCTGGCCACCAGCATCATCACGGGATTTTTGCGCAACGAGATCACCAAGTTCGGCTTTGAGCGCGGCATTGTGGGGATGTCGGGAGGGGTGGATTCGACGCTATCGGCGTTCCTGACGGCGAAGGCACTGGGGCCTGACAATGTAACGGGAGTGATAATGCCCTACAAGACCAGCAAACCCGACAGCCGCGAACACGCCGAGCTTGCCGCCGCCCAACTGGGCATCCGCACCGAGGTCATCGACATCACCCCGCAGATTGACGCCTACTTTGCCCGCATGCCGGACGCCGACAAGCTGCGCCGCGCGAACAAGATGGCACGGGAACGGATGGCGGTGCTGTACGATCGCTCCCAGGCACTGCGGGCGCTGGTCATCGGCACGAGCAACAAGACCGAGGCACTGCTGGGATACACGACGCTGTGGGGGGACATGGCATGTGCCATCAATCCCCTGGGCGACCTGTACAAGACACAGGTGCGGCAACTGGCCCGCTACCTGGGGGTGCCGCAGGTCATCATTGACAAGCCGCCGTCAGCCGACCTGTGGCAAGGACAGACCGACGAGGGGGAGCTGGGCTTTACCTACGAAGAGGTGGACAAGCTGTTGTTTCGCCTGGTTGACGAGCGCAAGTCGCGCGATGAGCTGATAGAGGAGGGGTTCGCGCCGGAGTTCGTTGCGCGCGTCATCCAGATGGTGCAGGGTTCGCAGTACAAGCGCCGGATGCCGCTCATCGCCAAGGTCTCCACGCGCTCAATCAACCGCGATTTCCGATACCCCCGAGACTGGGGTCGGTAGGGGCATGACAAGGGCGCCACAGCGGGCGGGCACCTTGTACCTGGTGGCCACGCCGATAGGGAACCTGGAGGACATCACCAGGCGCGCCGTGCGGATACTGGGGGAGGTGGACGTGGTAGCGGCCGAGGACACGCGGCGCACGCGCAAGCTGCTGGCAGCACTGGGTATCAGCAAGCCGCTGGAGAGCCTGCACGCAGACAGCGGCGCGCGCAAGGTGGAGCGGATAGTGGAACTTCTGCGCGGGGGCAAGGACGTGGCCCTCACCTCGGATGCAGGGACCCCGCTGATTGCAGACCCCGGCGCCGACCTCGTCCAGGCGTGCAACGAAGCGGGTATTGCGGTGGTGGCGGTGCCCGGCCCCAGCGCCGTGGCGGCAGCCATAGCGGTAGCCGGATTCGGTGGGGACAGGTTCCTCTTTGCCGGTTATCCACCGCGCAAAGCCGGCGAGCGCCGCCAGTTTCTTGAGCGCATCGCTGCTATGCCCTATCCCGTGGTGCTCTTCGAGGTCCCGCATCGCGTGGTGCAGACCCTGCAGCAGCTAAGCAGCATACTGGGCTGCGAACGGCAGGTAGTGGTCTGCCGGGAGTTGACCAAGCTTCACGAGGAGGTAGTGCGGGGGGCGGCGGTGCAGGTGGCAGCCGCATTCGAACACAGAGAGCCGAAGGGTGAGTTTACCATCGTCATCGCTGCCGGGCGGCAAGCCTCCGGCCCGCCGGTCGCTGGTGATCCGCGGGCGGCCGCCGCACTGATGGCGCAGATGGGACTAAGCAGCAGGCAGATTACCGACGTGCTGGTCGCTGCTGCAGGGCTGGGTAGGAATGAAGCATACCGGCTGGCACTGCAGGCGCGCGAATCGAAAGATGAAGTTTCCGGCTCTGGCTAGCTTCAGCTATCAACACCTCCTCCTGCGCTGGTCAAAACGCCGGATATGAGCAGTACGCCCACCACCACCAAGACAATCCCCAGTCCCTTGGCCCAGGTCAGCTTTTCCCCGAGTATTACGACGGAAAGAAGTGCCAGTACCAGGGGGTAGGAAGAGGTGACCGGCACCACGCGGGAGACCTCGTCGACGCGCAAGGCCATGTAGTAGGTCACTTGGCCGATAATGGGGCCGATCAAGGCCGCAACGACCGCCACCAGCACAGCCCAACCGGGAGTGGCGGCCACCTCGGCGACGCGGCCGCTGAGCAAGCCGTAAACCAAGAAGATGCCGCCAATTATCACCGCGCGCAATGATACAAGGGAAAGGGCGGAAGGGAAAGCGCCTATTGCATATTTGTCCAAGACTGAACCTATTCCCCAGGCCACGATGGTGATGAAGCTAAGTATCAGTCCTTGAGTGCTCATAATTTGTTGTTACCTCCGTTGGCGGTACGCAATAGACGGCGTATCAGGCGATCATATCAATGCGCCGCAGGGAAAACACCATGCGGCGGCAATGCAGGTTGGCATCGCCGCTTGGACCCGTTGCCGGCTAGTGCATCCTGTGCACGATGCTCTCAAGCGTCGGCCACAAGTCCTTGTAGATTGCGAAGTGTTCGGCATACTGTTCATGAGCGCGGCTGTCAGGCGTGTAGACGGTTTGCTCACGCACAACCTGCTCGACGGCTTGCTGCACCGACTCGTAGACGCCGGTCGCCACTCCGCCGAGGATGGCACCGGCCTGGCAGCCGCTTTCAGTCACGCTGAGAGTGACAACCTCCTTGCCGGTGATGTCGGCTTTCAACTGCAACCACAAGGGACTCTTGGCTCCACCGCCGGTGGCGCGCAGGCGCTGGGTGCTCACTCCGGCGCTCCCAAGGTACTCGATGTTGAGGGCCAGTTCATAGCATAGCCCTTCGAGAAGGGCCTTGATGAATGTCTTGCGGTCGGTGTCCAGGGTCAGGCCCACCAGCGCCCCCTTGGCCAGGGGATCGAGATAGGGCGTGCCCGAGCCGGCCAGGTAAGGAACCAGGTACAGGCCCGTTGGGCCGGTGGGAAGGTCGCTGAGGATGAGGTCGTAGACGTCCGCGCCTTCAGCTTGCGCTCGTTGAAGCTCGAGCTGCCCGAACTGGTCGCGGAACCAGCGCAGCACCGAGCCGCTGGTGTAGTTGAAGGCGATGGTCACGTACATGTCGTCGTAGACATGCGGGTAGCAACAGTAGTTGTACTTGAGCATCCGGGGGGTGAGAACGGGCTCATCAAAGGCCACGGTGATGCACTCGACTGTTCCCATGCCGTCCACGGCCAGGCCTTGGCGTATTACGCCCGCACCGAGGGCATTCATGGGCTGGTCGTGACCTCCGGCCACCACCAGGCAGCCGGCCGGCAAGCCCACCTCCTCTGCGGGGCCGGCCGCTAACTCCCCCACCACCTCGCCCGGGCGGATGGGCTCGGCAAACAGGTCGCTGTCGATACCGGCTACTTGGAGTAATTCGTCCGCCCACTTCTTGGCCACGACATCAAAGGCCATGGTGCGGCCGGCCAGCGACCAGTCAAGCCGGGGAGTCAGCCCCAGCTTTAGATGAACGATTTCGGGCCACAGCAGGTACTTGCTGGTGGCCTGGTGGACCTCGGGGGCATGTTCCTTCAGCCACATTATCTTGTTCAGCGTAAAGCTGGAGTGGGGCGGCATTCCGGTTATCGAGAAGACGCGTTGCGCCCCCGGAGTCTGCTGCCAGCGTTGCGCCTGCTGCACGGCGCGACTGTCAGGCGAGACGATGCAGTTGTACAGGAATCTGCCCTGGGCGTCGACGGGCGTGAAGGCCTCGCCAAGGGCCGAGATGCACAGGGCGCGGACAGGATCGTGACGGGCACCGGCCGCGGCCTGCGCGATGACCTGGCATATCGCCGACCACACCTCGTCGGGCCGCAACTCGATCATGCCCGGGCCGGGGTAGACCTCGGCATACTCGCGGTAGGCCTGCGACAGGAGGCGGCCTTCCTCGTCGAACACAACAGCCTTGGTGCCGGTTGAACCGATGTCAAGCCCCATCAATGACACGTCATCACCTCCCATTGTCAGAGCCCGAGACGCTCGCGCCACAGGGCACAGACGGTTTGCGTCTTGCGGGCGGCGATGCCCGTATATTTGCGCGGGTCTCGGAGCAGCTCTTGCTGGTGGTCAGTGAACTTGTCCAGGTAAGGGCGCAGTTCCTCGCTTTCCCGCAGCAGCTCCAGCAGGGGCCGGCCTGTGCTCTGCGCTTGCAGGGTCAGCTTGCGGACTGCTTCATGCGCATCCGGGTGGCCGTGGGCTGCCAACAAGATGTATGCCGGTTCGGCCGCCACCATGCCGCTTGTGAGGTCGAAATTGCGGGACATGCGCTCCTCGTCGGTGACCAGCTTGCCCATGATTCTCTGCATGCGGCGGACGGCGGATACCAATGCCACCACGATCTCGGGCAGGAAACGGCCGGAGGCGGAGTTCGTAAGGTCGCGCTGGTGCTCGGAGAGCTGGTCGGCATAGACAGTGACCATTCGCGGCATGAACGCCTTCCACATGGACTTGACGTTTTCAAAGTTCCAAGGGTTGCGCTTGTGCGGCATCGTGGAGGAGCCGACCTGCTGGCTTTCGAAGCGTTCGCCGACTTCCGCTATCTCCGTGCGTTGCAGGTGGCGCATGTCATCGGCAAGGTCGGCCAGCACGCTGAATGTGGAAATCAGCGTGTGCACGAAATCGCACAGCGGCTCCGGTTCGACGATCTGCGTGGAGGTGATGGAGGGCTTAAGCCCCAGCCTCGCCAGCACCTCGGCCTCGAACTGCTCGGGGTCGGGAAAGAAGAGGCTGGAGGCATTGTACGCTCCCACGGCACCGCTGAGCTTGCCGCGGAGGTTGTCGGCGGCGGCACGTATGGCCTCAATGCGTCCCCCCAGGCGGCTCACGTAGCCGGCCAGGGCGAAGCCGAAGGTGATGGGCACGGCGTGCTGGCCATGGGTGCGGCCCATCTGGATAGTATCCTTTTCGCGCAGGGCGAGGTCGACGAGTATCTTTTCCAGTTCCAGGAGCTGGGGGATGATGACGGCGTGGGCGCATTGCTTGAAGCGCCAGGCAATGGCGGTATCAATGACATCGAAGCTGGTCAACGACAGGTGAATAAAGGGGCGGGCGGCTGCAGAGACCTTGCTGCGCAGCACGTTGACGAGGGCGCGGATATTATGATGGATACGCGCCTCCTCGGCGGCAACCTCCTCGGGCTGCACCTCGGCGGCGGCGCGGGCCACCTCCTCGGCCACCTGCGGCGGGCAGATGCCGCGTGCCGCCAGCACCTGCACGACCGCCACCTCCACCTTCAGCTCCGAGGCGACGCGGGCCCGCTCGGTGACATAAGGCCCCAGCAGTTCCTTGAGCTTTTCATCCTGCCCATAATAGCGAAAATCCAGCGGTGAAACGCAGTCGAAGATGTTGATTTGCATTGAGCCCACCTCGTGCCGACAGTCATCCGACTGTTTGGCCAACTATGCGCGGTTACTAGCCGGCAGGCGTAAACTCCAGCAGCAAGGCACCTGCGGGATAATCCAGCTCCGGGCGGCCGGGACAGCGCTCGCGGCCATCCTTGTTGTATGCCGTCACCACGACAGGGCCGCCCAGGCCGGGCAAGCGGATACGCGTGGCAGGTGTGTCGCAAAACAGCAGCCAACGATCGTTATCGCGAGCCAGTTCCACCACGGCATCCCGCGCCCATACGCGGAGAATTTCGTTGCCGGCCAGCGATACTATCAGCGGATCTTCGGCAGCACCCGTGCAGGTGACGATGGGACCGCTGCCGGCTTGTCGCAGCAAGTAGATGTCCCCTTCATCGGCATGCTGATGAAGGGTGACCTGTTGGCCGGAATTGCCCGCGCCGCCTACCAGCTTCAACAGCCAGCGGCGGGATTCGGCGGGCGGCCGTCCGTCCAGGGCGAACCAGACGACCGCTCCTGGAGACGGCCCGTTACGCACCTGCAGACCACCCTCCACGGTCAGGTTATTGTTCGCCAGGTTACCGGCCAGGGCCTCCACCCCTGTCCCATGCAGGCGCAGCAATCCCTGCCGGGGGAGGCAGTCGAGTAGCCCTTCAGAAGGCCCCAAACGAGCGGTTTCGCCCACCTTCTCACGCACCAGCGCCGGCAGCGCGTCGGTGGATTGACCGCGCCAGCGCTGCGGACCAAGCGCGGGCGGGGGCGCCTGCGGCTCGGCAGCGAAATAGGCAGCACCGGCACCGGCGCCGGGCGAAACTTCCAGGAGCAGGTCAGGTCTGCGGGGATAGGCATGCAGGGGGAACAGGTTACCCATCCGGCACCATCCCCCCAGCTCGTAGATGCTGTCCAGCAACGCGTCATCGCGAGCCCGGTACATATCCTGGGGGCCGAAGGCAACAGCGACACCAATCGGCGCCGGCCGTATCAGGCGCTGGAGGAATATGCGCCCTGCAAGGGGGGCGATGCCCCAGCGCGTGGGGTCGCGGGCGACGTTGAAGTAGTCCAGCCGCGTCTTGGCGGCGCGCGTATCGTAGGTGAACAGGATGAGAGCGTCCACGTCGTTAAGTGCGGCGTAGGCGGCGGCCTGGAGCAGCCCCGCAGCACGGTAGGGATTGGGCCAACAGATGTTGAACTCGCGCAGTACCAGAGGCTTGCCCAGCACGCGAGGACCGCACAGACGCCGCAACAAGCTGTCGGCCATGTGCGCGCCAAGGGGGTTGTTCATCGTAACGAAGGCGGGAGGTCGCCAGTTGCCGGCGGGAAACATCGGGTGGCTGAAGTAGTAGTTGCAGCCGATCGCGTCCAGCTCCGCGGCCACGGAGAACACGTCGGCAGGATCTGTGGTGTCGGTGACCGCCAACAGCGGTACCTTGACACCCAGGCGGCGGAGATTGTCGCGCATGGTGGCGAAGTACTCGCGGTGGACATCGGCCATGAACCGCCGGACGTCGGCCGTGCGGCCCGCCGAGGGCGGACAGGCATCAGAGATGCCCGGTAACATCACCGTCCCTGCTTCTATGCTTTCGCCTGCTGCCAGCACGCGCCGGCCGGCATGGCCGCCGCTCCAGGCCTTGCGCAGCGCCTCGGTCGTCGAGAACCGCCGGCGTAGCCAGAAGTTCCACCTGCGCACCAACTCTTGCCGATAGGCAGGTAGCAATTCACGCCACTTGTCCTTGGTGATGAACAGGCCGTTTTCGTCGCAAAGCTCGATCATGCAAACGGCCGGGTCGTCGCAATATGATAAGCCGGTATAAGGGTTGACGTGTTCGGAGAGCAACTGGCGCGCGTACTGTAGCTGCAGCTCTATCAAGCGCTCGGAGAAGACCGCATACGGCTTTGCCCCGCGGCCTAGCTGCTCACCATTTACCACGCCCTCGCTCTGGTAAAATGTCCGGTAGCTGAGCAGGTCGATATACACATATATTCCACGCTGCTTGAGGGCGGCAATCCAGTAGTCGAGTGCATCCAGTTTACGAGGATCTACGCGGGGGTATTGTCCCGCCCGGTCAGGCGGGAGCAATCCCTGCGGACCGTCGAGGTGATGGAAGCGGACGAGGTTGAAGCCGGCCCGCGCCAAGCGGTCGCAGGCGGCGTCAATGACATCATGGGGTTGAAAGACGGCGTCGTTTGCGATGTTGATGCCCCAGAATACGGCGCGCCGCCCATTCTCGAAGTAGAAGTGACCGTCGGTTCCGGCAAACAGGAAGCCCTCGCGGCCGGCCGGAGCGGAGAGCGTGGGAGCAAAGTCCACCAGGCATGCATCCGGCAGCCGCGAGCCGTTGACGTCAAGATGAGGCACGTAGCCGGAGACGTCCAGCGATGGCAGCCCCTGCCCCGACCCGGCCCGGCAGCAGGCGGCGGCCAGCAACACGATCCAGCCCCAAGCGCTCATCGCCCCCCACCCTCCGCCTGCTTGAGGCTGACCATCGCCAGGCCCTCTTTCGCCAGCCCGGGAAGCAACAGCGGCAGCACCTTCGTGGTTATGTCCTCACCATTGTGCAACAGCACGATGCTGCCGGAGGAGATGTCCTCCAACATTCCCCTTGCGACTGCCTGCGGATCATCGGTGGTGTAGTTACAGATATTGCAATTCCAAAACACCGTGGTAAAGCCCAAGGTGGCCGCGGCCCGGCGCACGATGTCGCTATAGTGGCCGCCCGGGGGGCGGAACTTGGTGACCCGGATGCCGCAGGCGCGGTGAATGGCGGCACGGGTGCGCACCAATTCCCGCTCCACCTCAAGCTCGTCGAGCCCTTGCAGGTCGCGGTGGGTGTACGAGTGGCAGGCCAGCTCATGCCCGCGGGAAGCAATCTGCGCCGCCAGCTCCGGGTACTGGTCAACCTGCTTGCCTACCAGGAAAAACGTCGCGTGGGCAGAGTAACGATCCAACAGGTTCAAAATCCAGGGCGTGACCTGGGGATGGGGGCCGTCATCGAAGGTGAGGGCGACATATTTCCCCGAAGGGGGCAGGCGATACAGCTCCGGCCGCGACAAGGGGATTGACAATCCCGCGCGGCGATAGGCACGCAGCAGGTCGGCACGCAGCAGCGGCAGTGCAGGAGAATAGGAGAAGGCGTACTCATAGGCGGCAAGCGCCGCCTGTGGCTGGGAGAGCGCGTCCAGCAGTCGGCCCCGCAGATGGGCGTAAGCCGCCGGTGGCAGGCGCAAGGCCAGGGCACGCTGCAAGAAGCGGTCGGCCGCCCGGCGCGCAGCGCGTTCTGCAACAGCAAGCGTCCTGTGGCCGTTGTCCACGTGAATCTCAACGCTGGCAGAGCCGACCACCGTGCCGCTTGCCGAGTAGGCATTGACTGTCAATTGGTGGACACCGTCGGGAACCTGCAATGTATTGACAATGATAGCGTAGGGCTGGACATTGCTGATGCCACAGAAGCGGTCGGCGAGCAGCACGGTCACGTAAGCCGGCTCCAGCGTGGGACTGACGCGGACGGTGACCCTGATTGTCCCACGGACCGTGGCACCGCCGGCAGGATTGAGAATGGTCACCGCCCCGGCAGACAGAGGCGACGGGGGCGGGGCTGTCACGGCCACTTCCGCCGCCTTGCCCAAGCCCTGCTGTACCCAGTAGCGCGCCGGTGGAGAAAAGACGCAAGAAGGCACGACTACTCCCAGCTCCTCGGCAGCGGGAGAGGGGGCGGAATCAAGGGCGGACAGTCCCTGCAGCGGCTGCCCGCCGGCCAGTGAGGCGGCAGCCAGCACGTAGGCGGCTAATGCGTTATGTGGCTGCCGGCGCAACACGCTGCCGGCTTGCTGTTGCGCCGAGGTATACAGCCCGGCAGCGCACAAGGCGTAAGCGATAGCTGCTTGCACCGACTCCCTGTCCTCGAGGGGCAAGGCCATGACATAGCGGTAGGCCTGCAATGCACCGCTAAAATCGCCGGCCAGGCAGCGCGCAGCCCCGATACCCAGTTGCGCGGAGGGCAGGCGCGGTTGAAGGGCGGCGGCCATCTCGAAATCTTCAGCGGCCTCCCCTATCCGCCCGGCGAGCAGGCCGACGATGCCGCGTCCCACCAGCGCCTCGGCACACTCACTATCAGAGGCCAAGGCCGCCTGGAAGTGTTGCGCCGCTAACCCGGGGCGGCCGTCGCGCAGCCAGCGGCAGCCTTCGAGCAGGGCACTTGCACTCCAGGCGGGCGTCAGGCAGGCCAACGCCAGGCCCCACACAGCCAGGCCTGGCGCGTTGAACCTGGACTTGCCGGCTCTTAACACCGTAGTGTGATTCACTCCTCGATTGCGGCCAACGTAACCTCGGCGGCGGTCAATGAATGCTCCCGGCCGTAGTCATCCACAACCACCAGGCGACCCAACTCGTCAATTCGCGTGGCGCGCCCGACCAATTGACCGGCAGCGCCGTAACCCTCAACGGTGACCTGTCTGCCCAATGTTATTTCAAAGGGGCGGTACGCGTCAACAATCGGCGGCGGGCCTTCCTGCCTGAACGCAGCATACAACTGCTCCAGCGACTGCAGCAACTCGACCAGGATATCTTCCCGGGCCACCGGCCGGCCCGCGGCCTGCTCGACCGTGGTCAAGGGGCGGTCAACCCGCGCCTGAAGTTCTTCCACCGGCCCTGACACGTTGATGCCGATACCCACTGCTACTGCATCGGAGGTGGCCTGCAGCAATACACCGCCGACCTTGACGTTGCCAAGGAGCAGGTCATTGGGCCACTTGGTGTGCGCCGCAACGCCGGCCGCGCGCCTGATGGCAGTGGCTGCTGCTGCAGCGGCGGCCAACGATAACACGGGCTGCTGGTCGGCAGGGCGTGCGGGGCGCAACAACACCGACAGCAGAAGGCAGCAGCCGGGCAGGTCCTGCCAGGTACGACCCCGGCGACCGCGGCCGGCCGTCTGCGTATCGGCGACCACGACGATGCCCTCCGCCACGCCGCGGTCGGCCAGGCGCAGGGCCTCAGCTTGCGTGGAACTGATGACCGGGTGCAGGTCGATCTCGCGCCCCACAACCGGGTTACCAAGGCGCATTCTCACGCCCAACAGATCAAAGTCCATGTCACAGCCTCCTGGTCATCGTCCGACCGCCACAGCCACGTCCTTGACGGTGATGATATCCGTGGCTGCGACTACGCGGCACTCAGCATGTCTGGGACCAACATTCTCAACCCGGATCAGGGCAACGGGTTCTCCGACCGGGTGTCCATCGGCGCCTGTTCGGTACACGAGCAGTCGTAGCCCCGGCACCAGCCGGCCGTTCGCATCGCTTTTCAGGAACACAACGTCGCGCCCTGAACGGCCCTGGACGCTGATGTACAGGGCCGCGAAGTCCAGCAACTTCTCAGCGGCCTGGGCACCAGCTTGCGCCAGGGCATGGTCAACCGTGATATCAGCCGGCTGGCCGGCGCGGCGCCTCGCCCGGCCGGTTACGGCAAACGAGGCGGCGGCCTCGCCGGAGACGATGTCTATCATCTCCGTGGACAGTGCGACGACAGCCCACCCCTCGGCGTCCAACCGGCAGTCCGTAACGGTTCCCGAAATCGCCAGGTGAGCGCCGACGAGGTGAGCAACCTGCTGGAGGTATCCCACGGCAAAAGGGGGTTTCAGTGACAGCTTGCGGCACTGCAGGCGGATATCGCGACGCGGCACCAGCCGCCAGCGCTGCGCATCGGCCAGCGCAACATGCAAGGCGTCAGCCGCACGACGGCCCAGCATGTGGCCGCGATATGTGCAGAGGTTATTAAAGTCAAAAACCGCGACCGGCACTTGCCAGGCACCGTCGTCTGCTCCCCAGCATGGGACCACGGCCAGCATAGCTGCCAGCGCAATTATTCTCACCTTGGCTGCCTCCGCTGAGTACGGCTGCCATTCGGTTCCCTGTGGCACTTCCCAATACCTCCCCCAGACAACAAAGAACCCCGCCTGCAGCAGCGAGGTTGCATCATGGCCACGATCGTGGTCGCCTATTTTGCCACGTAGCCCCCTGGTTTTTCCTCGAGCCGGCACTCCCCCATGCGGGCCACGGCTTTGAGGGCCTCCGCGGCCGATATTCCGTCGCTGAAATCCACCGTGACCGGCTGGTCGCCGACGCTGTCGGCAATTTCAATGTCCAAGTCGCCGGCAGCGGCTATCTGGCGAAGGGCCTGGCGCAAGGGCACGCTGTGCAGGACCAGGCGGATTTGTGCGTCTCCCCGGCGCCCTGTCGTCTCCACAAAGCCGGGCAGTACCACGTCAAGGGAACTGTTGAGACTGGGAACGTCGCTGCGCAATGAGACGGTCAAGTGCTGGTCACCGGGAGCCGAGGAGAGGACGGTGACAGCGAACTGCTTGCGCTGGCCGGCCCGCAGCGGCCCACGGTAGACAATCTCGTTCCCTATCACCTGCAGCGCGCCCCGGGGCTGAACCGTTAATACGATGTCGTTGTAGTCGGTTTCCGAGGTGATCGCGATACTGACGACCGCCTGCTCGTCCAC
>JALGVG010000100.1 GCA_029819875.1 Candidatus Zipacnadia bacterium
CGGGCGGCAAGATATTCAGATTTCACAATTGCCGCATAGAAGCCATTCACTCGTTGATTAACTCGGCGGGGCAGACAGAATAAGAGAGCAATAACACTAACATCCTCGTTATGGCCCGCTGCTTGAAGCGTCCTTCGGGGCGTTTTTGCTGCACTTGTGAGGAGGGGCCGCGTTGCCGACAAGCCGTCCGCTGTTTGCGGTTAACGTCATGCCACGGCGGATCCTGCCGGCTTGAGCACGCGGATGCTGCGGGGACACGCTCGAATAGTAACGGGCGTTGTCCCCATGACATCACCGGCGACCTGCCAGGGAGCCGCAGGAGAAGCCTCGATGACAACCTCTGCGGCCTGCCAGCGCATAATCTGGTAGTCGTCCGGGGCCTGGTTGTTGACGAATGCGCGGCCCACCGCGGCCAGCAATGCAAGGCGGCTGCGGTGGGGGAAGGCCACCACGTCCAGCAAACCGTCGTCGGGCCGCGCCTGGGGAGTGAACTGCAACCTCCAGGTGTAGAGGGCCATGTTGCAGACCGCCACGGCCCACAATTGCTCCTCAACTTGCACTGCTTGATCCCCGGAAATCCGCAACCTGAAGCGCCAAGGACGCTGGCGAAACAGCGTGCCGGGGAAGCGAACGGCAAAGGCGAATTTGCCCAGCAGTGTCTTTGAACGTGCCGAAAGGTCAAGTACCACCTGGGCATCCAATCCCACGCCCGCCATCGTCACAAAGTAGCGGCTGTTGGCCAGCCCTACATCCAGCCATTGGCTGTTACCGGCAGCGATCGCCTTGCAGGCGCCCTCGATGTCGCCTTCGGCAAGCCCCAAGTTGTTGGCCAGGGCATTGCCCGTTCCTAGTGGGATGACACCCAGAGCCGTCTGCGTCCCGACAAGTCCCTGCACCACCTCATTGACGGTACCGTCGCCGCCGGCTGCGACCACCGTCGGCACCCCCGCCTCGGCGGCGCTGCGCGCGATCCGGGCGCCTTCGCCGGGCCGCGTCACGTGGTGTACTTGCACCTGCACGCCGTGCCGCAGCAGCGCCCGCTCAATTTCCGCGCTTACCCCGGGACGCCGCGCTCGCCGCGAGTTGAGATTGAGAACCACCCATGCTCGACCGTCAGGTTGTCCGTCCATCAAAGCCCCGGCATTCCCACGAATGCCAATAGGTACAGGTACACCACCGGCATTGCGAACATCATGCCGTCGAAGCGATCAATCACTCCACCGTGCGGCCCCAGCAGGCTGCCGAAATCCTTGATCCCGATATCGCGCTTCAGTGCTGATTTGCCCAGGTCCCCGACCTGGGCGATGACGCCCATCAATGTGCCGATGCTGAGGCTGTGAATCAATGGCAGGTGAAGAAGCCATCCGACCAGGACGGTCATGGCCACACAGCCCAGGAAGCCGCCTACCGCCCCTTCGACCGTTTTCCCCGGGCTGATGGCGGGAGCTAGTTTGTGACGCCCCCACAGGTTTCCGGCCACGAACGCACAGGTATCCAGAAACGGGATGGGCACGACAACCAGCAACAGCGCCCCCAAGCGATGGGCGAACTGTGACACACCTTCCACCCCCATGGCCGCTGCCAGGTCGTAGCCGCGCAACCGCAGCAGGAAACTCATCATCAGTGCCACGTACATCACGCCGAAGACGGTGGTCGCCGAGTCTATTACCGCCGAGGGACGCCGCTGCCGGATTACCTGCCCTATCAAGCTGAAAGCCACGAGCACGACGATTGCCAGCACGGTGAACATCCACGACAGCGCGGCATCTGGTATCTGGGTAGGTGCTATGACCAGGAAACTGCCCACAAAGCCCAGGGTCGCCGCCGGCCGCCATCCCTTGCAGTACAGGGCCGTGTAGTATTCACTAAGCCCTATCCATATCACTCCCAGTATCACGATGGCCAGCAGCCAACCACCGACATAGGCGATCAGCAACAAGAGGGGCAATCCGAACACCAAAAGCACAGCTCTTCGCAGTAGTTCTCTGACCAGTTGGTTGACAGTCATCACGGGCCCCCTGATAAGCTCTACACTACATTACGCCGCCGGGAGGGAAAATTCCTTCCGTCGCCGGCATCGGCTGCCGGGTCGAAGAAGAGCTTGCGGATTGCCTGTACGGAAATGTATAATATGGTCTCGTGTTACAGCCAGGTTACACCGGGTGTGGCAGATACCCACTTACGGGAGGTAGGAATCTTGTCAGTCGGCAACAAACACGAAGTAGTAGTGGTAGGTGGAGGTGTCGCCGGTTGCACTGCCGCCTTGTATTCGCGCCGCTATGCCTTGGATGTTGTGCTGCTGGAAAAGGCGGCCCCCGGCGGGCTGACGGCTACCGCTTCGCATATTGAGAATTATCCCGGATTCCCCGAGGGCATAAGCGGGGTGGAATTGGCCGAGCGCGTCCGGCAACAGGCTGCCAATGCCGGCGTCAAGTGCATTATCGCCGAGGTTCGCAAGCTGCAACGGGACAATGACGCCTGGCTGCTGGAAACCTCGGAGGGCGATGTCACCACTCCGGCGGTTATCATAGCAACCGGCGCCTCTCCGCGCAAATTGAATGTGCCCGGCGAGAGCGAGTTGCGCAGCGGAGGCGTTTCGTACTGTGCAACATGCGACGGCTTTTTCTATCGTGACCGCGTCGTGGCCGTGGTCGGCGGAGGCAATACCGCCGTTGACGAGGCCATCTATCTTAGCGACATCGCCACCAAGGTCTACTTGATCCACCGGCGGGATGAGCTGCGCGCCGAAGCATACCTGCAACAGCGCGCCTTCGCCCGCGATAATATCGAGTTTGTCTGGAACTCCATCGTCACGGAAATACTGGGCAGCGACCTCGTCGAAGGTGTCCGCGTCTATAACAAGAAGACCGACGCCCAGACCGACCTTGCCGTTGACGGCGTATTCATCGCCATCGGGCATGTTCCCAATACCGGGTGGCTGGGGGACCTGCTGGAGCTTAAGGATGGCTTCATAATCACTGACAAGTACATGGCTACCTCCCAGCCGGGTATCTTCGCAGCCGGCGACGTCCGGGACACGCCGTTGCGGCAGATTACGACAGCAGTAGGGGATGCGGCCATCGCCGCGTACTCGGCGTACCAGTACGTGGTAAGCCGCCGGGGATGAAAAGAGTGCTCGAGCCCTGGTTTCAGTAGGCACTGTCACCAAGCGCGACGAGTCCGGAGGTGTGCCGGTGGGGGATACCACGCCTAATTCGGCACCAGCACGTCAGGCGACCGCGGAAGTGATACATTGGAGCGTATGGCCTGCGCGGCGCGCTCCGCTGCTGGCCCTGATGGTGGGAGGCTTCATCATCGTCTTTTCATTGGTTGTGCAACTGGTATTCCGCAGCACGGCATACACGTTTGTCTCCTTGGCCTTCCTGACCTTGGCTTCGGGGCCGTTCCTGTTTGCGACTCGCTACCGGGTGGACGCCGAGGGCGTGGAGGTGCTGTCACCCTTCATGCGGCGCAGGCGGAATTGGGAGGCCTTCAAGCGGTATGCGGTGGATTGTGACGGCGTGCTGCTTACTCCTTTCACCCGGCCCCATGCCTTGGCGGCAACCCGGGGGTTATATCTTCGCTTTGACCGCGGCGATATCCGCGATCAAGTGATGACGCTGGTGGCAAGACGCTTGCCGGCCCTGAATGCTGATGACTGAAAGTCTGTCCCGAGAGCGGAAGGTACTTGAGCGGTTGGCGCACGAGATTGCGCGGCGGCAGATGTGTGCTCCCGCCATATTCCTGCTGGAAACCGCCAAGCCGCTGAGCTTTGTGGCCAGCCAGGCACTGCTGGGCTTCGAACCCATAATCCAGTCGATACTCGACATCAAGGATTACAAGGTTTTTGTCGCAGCCTTGGAAGACCGGGAAAATATCGAGTGGCTCATCCAGCGCCTGGAAGCACTGGACAATGACCAAACCTCGCCGTAATAAGCGTACCGGCTGTCTACGGCGCGGATGGCGCGTCGCCGCATATTGCCGAACGGATTCGTCACGATGGTATCTGATGACGTAAATGTAATACTGGCAACGGACTGCGGTTCCACCACTACCAAGGCTATACTGATCGAGAAGGTCGGCGATGAGTACCGGCTGGTGGTACGCGGCGAGGCTCCCACGACCGTGGAGGCTCCCTACGAGGATGTCACCATCGGGGTGCTGAATGCTTGCGCCGAGGTCCAGGAGCTGTCCGGCAGGCAAATTCTCGAAGACGGCGCACTGCTGCGCCCTGCTGATGGCAGGCGAGGGGTGGACATATATCTATCCACCAGTTCAGCCGGCGGGGGATTGCAGATAATGGTGGTGGGCCTTGTACGACGGATGACGGCGGAGAGCGCTCAGCGGGCGGCGCTGGGAGCCGGGGCCATCGTTATGGACGTGTTGGCCCTCGACGACGGGCGTCTGCCCCACCAGCGCATCGAGCGCCTCCGCGAGCTGCGGCCGGACATGATCCTGCTGTCGGGGGGAGTAGACGGAGGAGAGCAGCGGCGGGTGGTAGGGATGGCGGAACTGGTAGCGGCAGCCAATCCACAGGCGCGCCTGGGAGCCAAGTACAAGCTGCCCGTGATCTTCGCAGGCAATGTTGATGTGCGCCCGCAAATCGAGGCTGTACTCGGCAGCGTGGCCGAGTTGACCATTGTAGACAACCTGCGCCCCACGATGGACCGTGAGAACCTGGGGCCGGCGCGGGCCGCCATCCAGGAGCTGTTCCTGCGCCACGTGATGGCACAAGCGCCGGGCTATTCGAAACTCATCACCTGGACCGACGCCGATATCATGCCCACGCCGGCGGCAGTCGGTTCGCTTATTCAGACGGTCGCTGAAGACCAAGGCATCAATGTCGTCGGCGTGGATATCGGCGGGGCTACCACCGATGTCTTCAGCGTTTTCGACGGCGTGTTCAACCGCACGGTCTCCGCAAACCTGGGGATGAGCTATTCCGTTTCCCAGGTACTGGCGGAGACAGGACTGGACAATATAGTGCGGTGGGTTTCCGAGCAAGTGGACAGGGCGACGCTGGGGAACCGGATCCGCAACAAGATGATCCGCCCTACCACGATTCCCCAGCAGCTTGAGGAACTCAAGGTCGAACATGCCCTTGCACGCGAGGCATTGCGCCTGGCGTTCGAGCAGCACAAGCTGCTGGCCACGGGTCTTAAGGGCGTCCAGCAGGTCCGGGACATCGCCGATGCTTTCGACCAGACTCGCGCCGGCGAGGAGAGCCTGGTGGATATGATGGCCCTGGATCTGCTAATCGGTTCTGGAGGGGTGCTCTCACACGCCCCGCGCCGCAGCCAGGCGGCGATGATGCTCATTGACGCCTTCCTGCCCGAGGGCATCACTGACCTGGCAGTGGACAGCATTTTCATGATGCCGCAACTCGGCGTACTGGCCGAGGTTTATCCGCAGGTTGCCGCCGAAGTTTTTCAGCGCGACTGCCTGGTGCGGTTGGGCACGTGCATCGCCCCTGTCGGCCACATGCGCCCGGGGCGTTCCTGTGTCGAGGTGTCGGTCAAGGAAACGGGACAGACGGTTTCCGTGTCGGCAGGCGAGATTGCACTGCTGAAACTTGAACCGGAGGCGACGTACAACATCACGGCCGTGCCGGCTCGGGGCCTGGACGTGGGCGCCGGACTGGGGCAAGCAGTCAGTCGCTCCATAGTCGGCGGCGTAGTCGGCCTTATCATCGACGCTCGTGGCCGGCCGTTGGTCTTGCCGGCCGATGAACAACAGCGCCTGGCAACAGTGCGGCGCTGGCAATCTGCCTTGGCAGCATATCCTGATCTGGAATAGGTTTCCATGGCACACGGCTATACACCCGGCCTCAGAATCACGGACAACACGATTATCCGCAAGCGGCGGCGGCTACCGCTTCCAGGGAGCGTGCTGGTGGAAGCCGGCCAGGCGGTGCAGGCGGAGGATATCGTGGCGGCGACCGAACTTCCCGGCAACGTCGTTACGGTCAACATCGCCCATGAGCTGAACATCCCGCCCGAGGAAGTGTCCCGCGTGGTGGTCGTCAACGAAGGCGACCATGTTCAGGCCGGTGACCTGCTCGCCGAAGTGAAGGCCCTGTGGGGCATCTTTCACTCAACGGCCCGCTCTCCTGTTGAAGGGACGGTCGAGAGCATCAGCGATGTTACCGGCCAGGTGCTTCTGCGGGGCCGGCCGCTGCCCGTGCAGGTCAAGGCCTACATCTCCGGCACGGTGGTGGAGGTGTTCGAGGACGAGGGTGTGACCATCGAGTGTCACGGTGCGCTGGTGCAGGGCATCATCGGCCTGGGGCGGGAAACTTATGGCGAGTTGCGCTGCCTCGTAGATGCACCCACTGAGGTGCTCACCGCGGACCTGGTGGACGACGACTGTGCGGGCAAGATTCTGGTGGGCGGCTCCCTGGTGACTTATGACACGCTGCAGGCCGCGGTTGCCGCCGGGGCAAGCGGCATCGTGTGCGGTGGCATCAATGACACGGATATAGACCGGTTTTTGGGCTACCCGCTGGGAGTGGCAATCACCGGGCAGGAGGATAAGCCGCTGACTCTTGTCATTACCGAAGGCTTTGGGCGCATACCGATGTCAGACCGCGCCTTCGGACTGCTTCGCGACCACGAGGGGCAGCGGGCTTCGATGAACGGAGCCACCCAGATACGGGCCGGTGTCATACGACCGGAGGTCATCGTGTCCCATCAAGCAAGTGTTTCGCGACAAGCCGAGCCGCTGCAAGAGCCGCAGCTTGCCGCCGGCCAGCTGATCCGCCTCATCCGCGAGCCGTACTTCGGACTGCTGGCTACTATCGTGGAATTGCCGGAAGAGTTGCAGATGATTGAGACCGAGTCGAAAGTGCGGGTGCTCAAGGCGCGCTTGGAGGATGGCAGGCAGGTCGTCGTACCTCGCGCCAACGTGGAGCTGATTGAAGTATGAAGAGGCTGACGCCAGGTCGCCGGGGTCATACACGGGGTGCGGGCACCCACAGCACGGTGGGCGGGCATATAGTTGTGCTTGCCGCGATATTGGCGGCCGTGTGCGCAGCTCAACGCGGTGGTGCGGAAGCTGCTTTTCCTCCTCCGACGAACATCGTAGTCACCGACGACAAGGAGGACCTCTCCGGCACCCAACTGCAAGTGATTTGCCACCCCGTCGCCAAGCCGGCGCCTGCGGGCTGGGAGCTGGTTGCCTATGCGTGCTGGTCGCTGGAGGAGGGGAAGGAGCCTAAGCTGGAAGAGTTGATTGTCCCGCCGTTCCCCGAAACCATCAAGTGTACCGCCTCGGGCCTGCTGCCCAACCACTCATACAGCATCCGGGTGGATGCACTGTATGTTCCCAAGGGCGTGGATTGGGTTATTCCAGGGCACAAACCGGTCACCGAGGGGCGCCTGGCTCCCGAGGTGGCTGTTGTTGTGCGGGGCCAGGTGCCGGTTGTTGACCTGGCGGCCGTGGCTGAAGCGGCGGGAGCAGAGCTGAATTGGGATGGCGCCAGGCACACTGCAACCGTCAAGCTTGCCGGCAAGCAGCTTCGCGTCACGCTCGGCGAGGCGGCCCTCACCGTTGATGGTAAGCCCGTTGCTCTGCCCTGCGCGGTGCAGGTGCGCGACGGCCGCCTCGAAGTGCCCGTGGTGCCGCTGGCGGCGGCGCTGGGCATGCCGGTCGGCAAGCCGTTTGAGCCCCGGCTGGCCTCCGTTGAGTCATCTGAGGCGGTAAAACCGGTAGGGAGCTGGTACGACCCGAAGTTGACCAACAGGCTGGTCGGAGTGGTAGTTATTTGCGGCATTTTCCTGGGGGCCTTGTTCTTTGCCAGGCGCCGGGAGATGTATATCCGCCCCATTGCCGGCTTGGAGGCCGTAAATGACGCCATCGGTCGGGCCACCGAAATGGGGCGGCCGATCCTGTACATTTCGGGGCTGGGCGGGGTCAGTGACATAGCAACGATTGCGTCAATGCTCATTCTTGGTCACCTGGCCAAGCGCACCGCCGCCTACGAGACCGATATCCTGGTGCCGTGCAACGAGCCGTTGGTGATGGCCGCGGAACGGGAGATAGTGCGCGAGGCATACCTGGAGGCGGGGCGGCCGGATGCCTACAAGCAGGACAATATTTTCTACATTACCGATAGTCAATTCAGCTACGTGGCGGCAGTGGACGGGATCATGATGCGCGAGCGGCCGGCTGCAAACTTCTACATGGGTTACTTCGCCGCCGAATCGCTGATCCTGGCGGAGACGGGTAATTACACCGGCGCGATACAGATTGCAGGCACCGACGCCGACACGCAGCTTCCTTTCTTCATCACTGCCTGTGATCACACCCTGATGGGGGAGGAGCTGTACGCGGCGGGCGCGTACCTATCGCGCGCCCCGGTGTTGCTGGCCCAACTCAAAGGCCAGGACATCGGCAAGGTGATGATGATAGTGGTGCTGGTTGCAGGCGTCATTGCGGCCACGGTCACCGGCTTCGTGGAGAATTCGTGGCTTAGTGCCTTCGTCGAGCTGTTCAAGACACGCTGACCATCTCGTGAGAGGGCGTAGCTGTTGAAGGTCCGAGTCCCGATTGCAATCTGCTTCATTGCCGGCATGGTGATGCTGGTAAAGTTCTTCATTCCATACTACTGGAGTGACGTACTGGAGGAAGAGCTGCTGAACTGGGCGCGGATCGTGGGAGCATTTGCCCTGGTGCTGGGCATCAGCAGCCTGCTTCACACCCACGTGGACAAGATCCGGCGCCGTCGCCGCGATTACGGTTACAGCTTCCTTACGCTAGGTTCGTTTGCCATTGCTTGTGTGCTGGGCATCGGCTGGGGCCTGGACCCACCCTCGCCGTTCAACTGGGTGTTTACTTACATCTTTGCGCCGTTGGATGCCACGATGTTCTCGCTGCTCGCATTTTTTGTGGCATCAGCAGCCTACCGAACCTTCCGTGCGCGAACGCCGGAAGCAACCATCATGCTGCTGACGGCCCTGTTCGTGATGCTGGGACGGGTGCCGGTGGGAGATATGCTGGCACCCCACGGCTTGTTCGTGGCATGGGCGGCGGCACTGGGTTTTTGCATCGTGTGGGCCTCGTATCCGTGGTTGCAGCAGCATACCGGAGGCGCCGCTCCCTATGTCGGCTTGTGCATCATTGCTATTCCCGTGGCACTGGCCGCCTTGTTGTACATGGGCTGGTCGGCCAGTGATACGACCGAGTGGTTGAT
>JALGVG010000101.1 GCA_029819875.1 Candidatus Zipacnadia bacterium
GACGCCGGTAACCATCGCATCCGAGTGTTGCGCAACGGCCGCGTGACAACGTTAGCCGGGGGCGAAACCGCTCGCGATGCCACCGGATTGCACACCGGTGGTTACGCTGATGGACCGGGCCAGGTGGCACGCTTTCGCTATCCCGCCGGCATCTGCTTGGCCGCCGACGGTGCGGTACTCGTCGCTGACGCCGGCAATCGCTGCATCCGCAGGGTTGCACCTGACGGCACTACTACGACCCTTGTAGCCGGCGGAGGGCAACTTGTTACTCCTACTGATGTAACCCTGCTTGCTGACGGGGCGCTGGCGATCGCCGACCCCGGCGCAGGCGCTGTATTCATATACAAAGAGGGTGTCTTGTCAAGACTGAACAATATCGGGCCCGCGACGGGGCCTGCCGCCGTCTGCCAGGGCGGCGACGGGGCGCTATACTTGGCCTGTATCAATAAGCAGGTCATCATACGCACTGGTTTGGGAATGGAGGCGAAGATATGGGCCGGCGTAATGAATGCCCTGGAGCTGGGCGACTACAGGGACGGCCCCGGCAATGAATGCCAATTCTGGACCCCTTGCGATATCGTCAAGGCACCTGACGGCAGCATGATAATCGCCGACTTCGGCAACAATTGTATTCGGAAACTGACTTTCAAGTAGCCGTACCAGGCACGATAGCCTGGTCGTGCCGCTTAGACACGCGATCTTGGCAGACAGGAGGCATGGGCATTGCAAATCGAGGTGGAAGACCTTCACAAGATTTATGATGGTGGGGTTCATGCACTGCGGGGCATCAGCTTGAACATTACCAACGGCGTCTACGGCCTGCTGGGACCGAATGGTTCCGGCAAGACGACCTTGATGCGCATACTGGCCACGCTGCTGCTGCCCACCAAGGGCACCGCGCGAGTGGACAATCACGATGTGCGCAGCGACCGGCTTCCCATTCGCCGGGTGCTCGGCTATCTGCCCCAGGATTTTGGGCTGTATCCCAACCTCACTGTCTGGGAGCAGCTTGAATACGCGGCGCTGTTGTGTGACATAAAGGATCCCGCTAAGCGGCGTCAAGCCGTGGAACAGGTGCTGGCGGAGACCAACATGGACATCTTTGCCGACCGGCGGATCAAGACGCTTTCGGGCGGCATGCGCCAGCGCGTGGGCATAGCCCAGGCCTTGCTCAATTCACCGCAACTGCTGATCATTGACGAACCCACCTCGGGGCTTGACCCGGAAGAACGCATCCGCATCCGCAGCCTGTTGGCGGAGCTGGGGGGAGACCGCGTCATCATCCTTTCCACGCACATAGTAGCCGATATTGCAGCCACGGCCGACCGGGTGGGCATTCTTCACTTCGGGGAACTGCTGTTTGATGACACTCCTGAACAGTTGGTTTCCACCGCGCAGGGCAAGGTGTGGTTGATAGATGTTGACAAGCGCGAGCTTGCCACGATAAAGCAAGAGTATGTCTTTTCAGGCGTATTCCGCAAGGGTGATCGACTGGAAATCCGCGTGCTAGCTGATGAGCAGCCGCATCCGAAGGCGCGGCCTACCGAGCCTAACATGGAAGACGCCTATCTACGGATCATCGAAGAGCATCGGAACTCCGGAGGCCAACTGAATGCGTAGTGCCGTTGCCATTGGCGTAAAGGAACTGCGGTTGTTGCTGTTGAGCGGGGCGGGTTTGGCGTCAGCTATCACCTGCATGGGTGCGGCCATATTCGTCTGTGGAACTGCACAGATGGAGCCGCCCATTGCCAGCTACCGCCTGGTGACGGTTTGCGGGTCACTATTGAGCTTGTTCACCATAGTATTGATGGCGGGAGCTGCTCAAAGAGACACGCTCTCGCACTGCAACGAGATAGTGCTCACAAGGCCATACAGCCTGGACAAGTTGATCGCGGTTCGCTGCCTGGCAGGTGCCGCAGGTATCGTGATCATCTGGGCGGCCAGCGTCACCGTGGGTGTGTTGGCCTACTGGCTGCTGGGCGGCGGGAGACTTAACCTGGTCATGGGGTGGGACACCTTTATCCGCTACGTGACGCCGCTGGTTTTCCTGGCCATAGTCAGCTATTGCTTTACGTGGCTGATGCGCAATCACCTGGCGGCCGCCGTGGTGGCGCTGTATTGGATAGCAGTTCTGTTGGGCGGGACCTATGTAGGCCATATATTGGACTTCTCACTTACGCAAAACGCGCCCCTGTATTGGGTGCTTGCCGCCGGCTTTCTCCTGGTAACGGCGGCAGTGGCCCGCGTTCGAGAAGGCATAGGGCGCCCTGTTGTCAAGCTGGAATTGGCGGCAACTGTCGTGCTGCTTGCATCCTTCGTGCTGGCATACCAATTTGAAATACACCGGCATGACCCGCCGTTCCACATGGACCTTGTGACTCTCAACATGGGAGTGCAGCATGCTCCGGCAGCGCCGCGTGCTCCGGGCTTTTGGCTGCCGGACCAGCATGGGCGCACTTTCAGGTTGTCACTGCACGACGACCGGCCGCTGGTCATTGCCTTCTGGTCGCCGCAGGTGGCCGAATCCGCACAGGTGTTGCCCTTGTTGCAGGAAGTGCAGCGCCGCTGGGGCGACCGCGTCCTTCCCATAGCCATCTGCATTGCAAACGACTTTTCCTACGCTCGGCATGCCGCCCGCGAGATGGGCCTGACATTCCCGATGCTGGTGGATACGGGAACGCACTTGACTGACACCGCCACTGAAAGTGCTCCCCTCGCCGGAGCCTACGACCTGGCCATGTTGCCGTCGGTGTTTGTGACTGACAGCCAGCGACGCCTGTTAAATGCCAACTTGCTATTAAGCATAGGGTCTCCCTTGAGACTGCAAGGTTCGAGACTTCAAAGGATACTGCAAAAAGTCTTGGGAGAATAAACGCCACTTGGTGGAGTAGCAACGACAATGAGGTCGTTTTTGCGATTGTTCACCTTCAATATCCGCGTATTTGTCTCAACAGGTTACTGGCTGTACGTGTTGCCCGTGGCCGCTTGCAGCCTGTTGACTTTCTGGTACATGGCGCTCAAGAGCCTGTTCACTGCATCCACCGCGGCCCAGACCCCGGAACTCATTGCGCCTATTCTGGCGGCCTTTCTTTGCGCCCACGTCCTGGCACCGGAATATCGTTACCAGGTAGACGACCTGATGCTGGTCCGTCCCCTCTCTTTCGTGAAGGTCGTGCTGTTGCGGTTGATCGTCATCTACGCCGGGGTCGCGATACTGACCGGCGGTATGCTGGTCTGCTATCGGTATTGGATGAACGTGGAATTTGACTTGTGGGCGGCTGTTGCCGCAGGTTTTCCCTCGATTCTTTTCCTGTCCTTGCTGGCGGTGGCGGTTGCCGACTATTGGCATAACCCAATGCTCGGGCTGGTTGCGGCAGGCGCTTACTGGCTAGTGGACGTCGCCCGAGGGCCGCAGATCAACCCGATCGCCACGCTGCACTCCTATTCCGCACATCTGGTAGCCCCGGATGCGCCGGGGGATTGGCGGCTCTCCAAGCTCGTCCTTGTGGCATTGGCTCTTGTTTGCGTCTGGTTCATCCGGCAAGCGCAACGCCGCGCCGTTGCCCGTGTGCGTTTGCGCGGCATAGTACGGACCGGCTCGCTGGTGATGCTGGCGGTCATTGTCCTGGTAGCTGGAGGAGCGTGGCTGAAAGCGTGGCGCGGGTTGCAGGTCGAGCGCTCAAACCCGGCCCGAGCCAGTTTCTGGTATTTTGAGCAATTCCGCGTCTATGGGAGAGTACCTGTGGCGTACCTGCTGGGGGCGCCTTTTGCCAAGTATGTGGGCTTCGGGGTCGCGCGGCCGGCCGCAAATGAAGGGAAACTGGCGGAATGGATACATGGATTGGACCGGCGCATTGCCTTGTGGCGCGAGATAGCCGCCAGGTATCCTCACAGTCACTGGGCTGACAACGCCATGGCGGCCCTTATCGTCGAAGCCCAGGTCAACGAACAAGCCGTGCCGACACCTGCGGTCGCCGACAGCTCCGAAACGCCGCCAGCCACCAGTGTCCACCGTCCTGATTTCCGCGAAGCAAAGCAATACTTTGAAACAATGCTTCAGACCCATCCTGACAGCCCGTTCCTGCCCTTGGCAGCGGCGCGAATAGCCCGTATGGCTGCCATCGCCGGCGACGTGCGGTTTGCCGAACAAACAAGAATGCTGATACTCAAACGCTGGCCGACGGCACCTGAAGCGATAGATGCCGCCGCTGGATTGGCTCGGCGCTATCTGGAGGTGGGGCAGAAGGAGCAGGCGGTCGAGGTGATCCAGCTTGGCGTGCAGGCGGCCGCTCACAACCGCTCCCCTGCGCAGCTTATCGAACTGGGGGATGTGTTGGTGGCATGTGGTGACGTACGCAGCGCGCGCAAAGTGTATCAACAAGCTATGGATGTAGCCAATGAACTGTCTCGTAAAGTAACCGCCACTACAACTTACCATGGCAATGTTGCCGCTCGACATCAAGAGATCTCGAAATTGAAAAAGCAAATACGCGAGAGATTCCAGCGGCTGGACAGTTCGCCGCGTGCTGGGGGATAGAACCGGTAGACTAGCTCAGCAAAGTGGCAAGATTGCTGCGCCACAAAGAGGTTCAGCTTCATTAGCTGTGGAGCTTTGACACAGAAGTGTTCGACTCGTACAAGAGCCGCCTACAACATGTTCGTATCAACAAGGCGGTGGGTTGTCGCCCCATCTTCTATGCGTGCCGGGCCCACGTCCTTGATGAACCACCATTGCTGGGTGGTATCGTTGCCCGCCCCAAGAATCCGGATGCGGGCCTTGAGGGTATCGAAGGTGCCCAGTGGTATGCTGATTGTTTGCTCTCCTATCACGGTGAATGTGTATGTGACCCGACCAATCCACGACCCGTTGGCGTATAGCGACGTGCGCATACTGGTAGTTTCTCCCGCTTGCATCTGGTTGGAATAGAAAACCGGTGGGTCCAGCACGTAGGAGACATGCGTGCTAGGGTCATACCAACCGAAGTAATAGAGACCATCGTACCGCGGCCGGTAATAGTTGACTTCCGACCATCCGTTGCCATACACAACCGGATAACATAATTGGCCACCGTACCATTCCCGTGAGCCCACTACCATTGACCATTCTTCGTTGCCATCCGAGACGCGGAACGTCCACGTGTTGCCGGTATCCAGCGGCCAGTACTCGGTAATATCGTACAGCTTCCAATCCACTACCAGTATACCTGCGCATCCATTGAGGGCCAGCAGGGCCAGAAGTAGCAGACCGACTATTATGTACGCGGTACGGTGGCGCATTGTATTCAACTCCCTTCACTACTATTAGACATAGTAGATGGGCAGGAAGTTCCCGCCGCGTGTAGATAGATAACCAGGCCCTGCGCCCCTTTGGCGTGGAAAAGGGATTATCAGGCCGGCACGCACTTGTACATGATACAGCGGCCGCTGTCGGTCTCGCCGGTCCACACTGTTCCGTCATCGGTGACGGTAATGCCATGGAAATAGCACAAGTCGTACTCCTCGGTGACCGGGCCGAAGTCCTCGAACAGTCCGCTCTTGGGATCGTAGGCCACCAGGTGCATGACCGGAAACCCTGCAGTGATATATATCCTGCCGTCGGGGCCCTCCGCCATGCCGGTCATGCGGGGTGATGACAACGGCTTACCCAGGTATGTCAGCTCGCCGGTGTGCGGATCTATCTTGAAGAACATTCCCAGGCCGGCGTCGCCGCCGTACACGGTCCCGTCGCGGGCCACGCACATGCTGTCAATGCCCCAGTTCACGCTGTCGGCTGCCGGCAATTCCTCGAACACCAGGGGGGTATTGGTGCGGATCAATTTCTGCGCCTTGTAATCGAACTTCAGCAGGTAGAACTTCGCCTTGCCGTGGCGATCAACCATTGTGCGCCACGCTCCCCAGCAGTTGCCTTCCAGGTCGGCCTGGATGTTATGGGTGCTGGGATAGGGGCCGAGTTTGCCCCAGTCCTTCAACTCGCCGGTGTTCATGTTATACGACCAAAAGTGGTAGTCAGGGATGACCTGGCCGTAGATCATGCCCTGGGCAGGCGCTATGGTCATGGCATGGATGCCGGACATCGGCACCGGAATACCGTGGTCCTCTATTTCGCCGGTTTCGGGGTCGTAACACCACAGGTGCCCTCCCGGGAAGGTGGTGAAGTCGAATTCCGGAGGCCAGGCATCAGCGACGTTGATGTTCTGGCCGATCCACAGCTTGCCGTCAGGGCCGACGCACAAGGCGTTGTGGATCTTGTCCAGCGTTTCCTCGTAGTCCCCCTCGATCTTGTAGATAGGGCCGCAGTCGCGGTATTCATTGGTCTCGGGGTCGAGTTCCACCAGCACGTTGGTCTTGGCAGTCAATCCCACGTAGATCTTGCCGTTGAGCCCGGTCTTGACCGCGGTCACGGCTACGGCACGGTTTGTTTCAATCGGTATCGCTGTCACTTCGAAACCTTTCATTGCAGCGCTCCTCCTGGAACTGGGTCATTGGGCGTGCTCGCCCTGTTGGTGCGTATGCCGATACTCCTCGATGATCGGCATGTAGGTCGTGTACACGTGGCTGAGGTAGCCGGGAATGTCAACGCCGTTCTGGCACGAAGCCCGGCACTGGTCCGCCAACTCGCAGCTAAGGCATTGCCCGCACGCCTCCACGCGCTCATCCCAGCCGCGGCCCATCAGCATCTCCAGCCCGAAGCGCGTGTAGTTGAGGTCAGCTATCATCATGTCGTCGATCTGCACGCCCTTGGGGCAGGTCCAGTGGCGGTAGCACAGGCGGCAGAAGGTGGTGGTGCGCATCCGGCGCTGGTCGGCAATCACCTCCATCTCCTCGTCAGTGAGCGGGGTGAAGTACTCGCCGATCTTGACATTGGTGTCAATCTCCCACCTTCGCCACATCCCCGGGCACACCGTGGCCACCTGCTCGTGCTGCAATATCCAGCGCAGGGCCAGGTCGGCATGCTGGGCCAGCACGCTGCCACCCAGCGGCTTCATGACTGTCACGCCGACACCATGCTCGGCGCAGACATCCAGCAGTTGCTCCTCCGGTCCGGTGTTCATGTAGTTGAAGATTACGAGAATGACATCGAATTGGCCGGTCTCGACGGCCTTTATCAGCACGTCGGAGTTATGCCCTGAAATGCCGATGTAGCGGATCTTGCCCTCTTGTTGGGCCTTCTGCAAGGCCTGTAGGGCGCCACCCGGGCCCGTTCGCCGCTCCAAATCGTCAAATTGACAGACACCGTGCAGCTTGAAGATATCAATGTAGTCGGTGTTGAGCACCTTGAGACTGTCGTTGATCGCCTCTTCCATGGCTTGGGCAGTGGAAGCGCTGTCCTTGGAGGCGATGATAACCCGGTCGCGCTGCCCCTGGATAGCCGCTCCCAGGCGTTTGTGGCAGTCCGTGTAGCCGCGCGCGGCATCGAAGTAGTTGATGCCCCGATCAATCGCGTATCGGTACAAGGCAATGCCCTCTTCATCAGAGCAGCGCATCATGGGAATGCCGCCCATGCCTATTACCGAGACCTGCAAACCGGTCCTGCCGAGCGTCCGCATCTGCATCTTGTCATCACCTGTTTTTGTTTTTTTCTACTGGAACCCGCTGGCACTGCCGCGGCCGGTTTGAACCACGCACGCACAATGCCAGCAAGCTTCCTTCAGCGGCTGAATCTCACTTGCAGGATGTCTCCGTCCTGGACGATATAGTCTCTGCCCTCGATACGGCTGAGGTTTTGCTTCTTGATTTCCGCAACCGAGCCGGCTTCGTCCAGGGCCTGGAAGGGGATGACCTCTACGCGGATGAAACCGGCCGCCATGTCGCTGTGAATCTTGCCGGCTGCCTCCACGGCCGTGGTTCCGGCTGGAACCGTCCACGCGCGGGCCTCGTTATTGTTGACGGTGAAGAATGTTATCGTGTCCAGCAGCCTGTATGCGGCCTTGATGAGGCGCTCGCGCGCCGGCTCGGCGAAGCCGTAGGCGCTCAGAAACTGTTTCTGCTCCTCGGCAGGCAGCTCCGCCACTTCCTCGTCGAGCCGAGCGCAGACTGTCACGTGCGCAAGGCCGGCCTGCTCGGCGAACTGGCGGGCATCCACAGCGCGCTCTTCCTCGGCCTCGTCCTCACCGATGTTCAATATCACCAGCAGCGGCTTGGCTGTCAACAACCCGAACCCTCGCAGCAGCTTTTGCTTGTCTTCGGACAGCTCCAGTTGTGCCACCAGGCCGCCTTTTGCCAGGTGGTCCCGCACCTGGCCCAGCACGTGCAGCTCCCATTCCTCGGTCACCTCGCGCTTGCGCCCCTTGGCCTCAATTCGCTCCATGCGCCCCTCGACAATTTCCAGGTCTGTCAGTGCCATTTCCAGCAGCACAGCCTCGAGGTCTGCGCGAGCATCCAGCGGTGCCCCGCTGTAGTCAACATGGCCGAAGCATTGCACGACCAAGGCAAAGGCGTCGGCATCGCCAGCCGCCTTGACCCAGTGCAGTGCGCCCTCAGCCGAACCCTCGCCGGAGCCACGGCCTTTGGCTGCCAGCAAATCCAGCACCGTCAACTCAGCATAAGTCATTTTCTTGGGCTGGTAGATCTGGAAAATCCTGTCCAGGCGCGGATCGGGTACCTGCACCACGGCGATGCCGTCAGCGCGACGCGTACTGTCAGAATGTCCTGTAAGCAGCCGGAAAACCGTGCTTTTCCCACTGCCTGGCAGCCCAACCAAACCGATTTTCATCTTGTCGCCCCCACGCGTCTATTACTTGACGGGTCTTTTGTACTTACAATACAGGCAGAGCAAAAGCTCGGGTAGATTATCTGCCGGCAATCATGACCGTTCCCGTCGACCGGACGGTCGTCCCCGTGAATGCCGCGTGCGTCGATGAGCCGGTCCGTCCAGGTCATCAACACTAGCCCGCTGTACCGCAAGCAAGATTCAACGTGGCGCAGCAATTTTCCTCCCGCCAGGCACACATGCACGTGAGGGGTCAACAATTCGTGCCACTGGCCTGAAGCTACAGCTCAAGCACGATCGGCCCCTGACGGAGGACAGCCGGGGGATCTTGGGTCAAGTCAATGACCGTGGAGGGTACGCCACCGGGGCAGCGGCCGGCGTCTACCAGCAAATCAATGCGCCCCTC
>JALGVG010000102.1 GCA_029819875.1 Candidatus Zipacnadia bacterium
GGCCGACAACGCCTGCCCGGCATGTGCTTGTGTTGCTCCCATTGCCACCTTCCCTTTGTCTTACATGTCATTGGATCGTACCCGGCGCCGCTTTTATGCCGCTGCGCGAAGCTCCTGGGACCGCTCGGATACTATCCTCTTCAGCCATGCTATCGTCTCTGCAAATTCCGTGCGCGTTTCCTGCCCTTGGCGCAGAAATTCCAGTATCGGCTCGCGCAATGCAATGGCGCGGTCTATCCGCTGATTGCGCCCCTGGCTATATGCACCCAGGTTGATGAGATCCTCGACGCGCGCGTACTCTGCCATCGCCTCGCGCACGCGCAACGCCGCCAGTTGGTGCTCCCGGTCCGTAATCTCAA
This sequence comes from Candidatus Zipacnadia bacterium, assembly GCA_029819875.1. Classification (GTDB taxonomy): domain Bacteria; phylum Armatimonadota; class Zipacnadia; order Zipacnadales; family Zipacnadaceae; genus JALGVG01. Next base: position 360 of record JALGVG010000102.1, read on the forward strand.
CCATCAGCCGGCTTATGCTCTGCAAGATGTTATGCTCTGCAAGATGTCAATGGCCGGGTAATGCCCCTGCTCGGCCAATCGCCGCGACAGCACGATATGGCCGTCAAGCACCGCACGCGCCGCATCACCCACCGGGTCGCTGATGTCGTCGGCCTCCACCAATATGGTGTATAGCGCCGTGATGGTGCCGTGCTTGGATGTGCCGGCCCGTTCCAGCAGTCGTGGCAACATGGTGAAGACCGATGGCGTATAGCCGTTGCGCGTAGGTGGCTCGCCGCACGCCAGGCCAATGTCGCGTTGCGCCCATGCCACGCGCGTAAGCGAATCGATCATCAACAGAACGTCTTGCCCCCGGTCGCGGAAAAACTCGGCCACCGCTGTGGCAGTATATGCCGCCCGCAGGCGCATCAGCGGCGGCTGGTCGCTGGTGGCTGCGATGACAACCGACCGCGCCAGTCCCTCGTGCCCCAGGTCCCGCTCGATGAACTCCTTCACTTCCCGGCCCCGTTCCCCCACAAGCCCGATTACTTTCACATCCGCCTGCGTGTTACGGGCTATCATCCCCATCAGCACGCTCTTGCCCAGCCCCGTGCCCGCCACTATCCCCAGCCTCTGCCCCTTACCGCAAGTCAGCAGGCCGTCAATGGCCCGTACTCCCAGCGCCAACGGCTCGCGGATCCTGGGCCGCTCCAAGGGCGGTGGCGGCTGGGCCTCCACGGGGTACCAATCGGCGGCCGGCCGCGTTTGCCCGTCCAGCGGCCTGGCCAGCGCATCGAATATCCCGCCCAGCATCGCCTCGCTTACCGGTATGTGCAGCGATTCACCAAGCCCGATAACCGTGTCCTGCGGCCGGATGTCATCCGTGCGCCCCAGCGGTATCATCAACATCTGTCCATCCTGGAAGCTGACCACCTCGGCGAGAACCTCCCTGCCGGCGCCGCAGATCCGGCACAGCTCCCCCACCTGCGCCGGCGGCCCGTCGCTCTCGATCATTATGCCCACCACCCGCCGCACGCGCCCCGTCTTGCGTACCGTCGGCACGCGCCTTATCACTCCCTGCATCCACCCGTAGTCCCTCACCTCTCTCCCCCCACCGCCTGCTGAAGGGCATCTGACAGGATCTGCAACTGCACCTCTATTCTCGCATCCATCTCTCCCCGCTCCGTCGTGATTATCGCCCCGCCCCTCTGGATGTCATCGCTTCCTGTTATCCTCAATGTCGCACCTTGCACGTCGCGCAGCAACTCCTCCTGGGCCGCCCTCACCGCCGGCTCATCCGCCGGGTTCACCTGGATTTGCACCTGCCTTGCTCCTGCCACTTGCTTTAATGCCTCCCGTACCACCCCCACTACTACCTTGTCATCCCGCTCTATGCGCTGGGCTATGACCTTTTCCGCCATCTCCACTATCAACCCCGGCATTTCATGGTCTATCTGCCTTAGCTGCTCCTGCAATTGCTCTTCGAACTGCCCTACCAGCGCTCCTAGGGCCTCCTGGAATTGCCTGCTTGCATCACGGCGCACTTGCTCCGCTTCCTCGACAATCTGCCGTGCTTGTCGGCGTGCCTGCTGCACTATCTCCTCGGCCAGTCGTTCCGCCTCCCGTCGCTTCTCGGCTACTATGTCACTGGCGACTTTCTCCTCCTCCACCTCCGGCTGCTCACGAGGCGCTTGCCGGCGTTCAGCCTCTCGCTTCACTCTTTCCCATACTTGCACAGCTTCCACCGGCGAGCACGGCACGAAGCCTGTTCCCGATCCCGCGTTACAATTCTTGGCATAACTGCTTGTGTCATTGGGCTTCATTCGCTCATCGCATCAAAGCTTGGTATTTTCCGAAACTTCCCCTTCTATCATGCGGCGGATCTGCTGGGCGAAAATGCGTGGCTCTTCGCGCGCAAGTTCCGCAAGGCGGCTATCGTCGCTGTCGTCGGGTGGCTGCTGCAGCGTTCCCTCCTCGCGCACCGCTGCCACCGATTGCTCCAGCATAGCCCGATCTTCTTTCGTAGCCATTGCCTCCTGTGATTCTGGTTCCTCGGTGGTCTCCGCTGCTACCGCTTGCCTACCGACTGCCGCTTGCACTTGCCTGGCTGCCGTGAGCATCGCCCCGCCGATAATCAGCGCCAGTATCAATAGTACGCCGTACCTGGCCATCATCGCCGTCAGCCGCTCCCGCCGCTGGACCGCTTGCTGCTGCTCGGCCGCCTGCTCTGCATCCTTGGCTTGCTGCTTGGCTGCCAGGTCCATCCGCTCCACCACCACCTGGTCACCACGCGCGGCATCTATCCCTGCCGCACCGCTTATGACCTTGGTGACCTGTCGCTCCGTGTCAGGCGGCAGTTCGCTGTCTATGATCACCGCGACCGTCAAGCGCTTCACTTTGCCCGGCGCCTTCACCAGCACCCGGTCTTCCCAGGCCTCGGCGTATGTCCGTTCCTTCACCTTGCTGGTGTACTCGCCGCCGGCCGGCGTGTTGCCGATAACCGGAGCCTGGATGTTGCCCGAAATGCCGGCTACGCCTCCGACCCGGGGCGGCGCCCCCCTGTACTGCTCATCGGTCTCGCGCTCCTGCAGCAGTCCCCTCTCGCCTTGGGCCGACGATGGCTGCAGCGTATGGCTGGTCAGCTCCTCCTTGTCAAAATCCAGCTCCGCGTGCACCTCCACCACCGACATGTTCTGCCCCAGGCTGCTGTCCAGCAACTGTTGCAGCTCATGCCTGAGCTCCTTTTCATACGCCTGGCGCGCCTCGATCTGTTTGCGCGTCAACATCAGCCCCTCCCCGCTGCCGGTTTCGTTCAGAATATTGCCTGCACCGTCAATAACCGTAATGGCCTGCGGGCTAAGTCCCTCAACAGCCCCGGCCACCAGGTACACGATGCCCTCGACTTCCCGGCTGTTTAACTGTTGATTGCCCTTGGTGACAACCATTACCGAGGCCGACGCCTTCTGCCGTCCGCCGTACAGGTCATAGCGCGGCAACACAATATGCACCCGCGACATCTGTATCTTGTCCAGGCTGTTTATCGTCCGCTCCAGCTCCCCTTGCAAGGCGCGCTGGTACGACACCTGGTTGGCGAATTCCGACCCCGGCAATCTGCCCTTGTCAAACAAGCTGAACCCCTCCCCGGCCATTGCCTTGGGCAGCCCCTCCTGGGCCAGGCTCAGGCGCAGGGCATACTTGTCCGCCCGGTCCACCTCTATCATCGTTCCTCCCGCCCCCAGGCGATACTTGTAGCCATGCGTGCGCAGGTAGTCCACGATCTCGCCGGCATCCTCGACGGCAAGGTCCCTGTACAGCACCGTGTAGTCCGGCCGCTGGGCCCAGTACACCAGCCCCGCGATTGCCCCCGCGGATAGCAACATCAGCAGCACTAGTGTGCGCCTCTGTTGGGCTGAAAACTTCCCCCACAGTTCTAACAGCTGTTGCAGTGCCATTTTCCCGTCTTACGTGCAGGTCCGTTCGTTATGCTCTTTCAACCAGCCTAGGGCTTGAATGCTTGCCCTTTTCACTCCATCGTGCGCCCGCGGCAAAGTCAGGGGGAGAGGCTGTCCCCTCTCCCCCTTCCCGTTGGGCCTTCGCGTTGTCTTTTGGTGCCTTCCCCCTTTTCACTAGATTTGCAGCCGGTGTATCTCCTTGTACGCTTCCACGGCCCGGTTGATAGTCGCAATGGTCAATTGCAACGCCAACTGCGCCTTTTCAATGGCGAGAATCGCCTCGTGAATATTCTCGCAGCGGCCGGTTGCAATGTCGCGGGCTTGCTTGTCCGCCTCAATCTGCATCTCGTTGACCTGCTGCAAGGCCCGGCCCAACACCGAGGCGAAATCCCCTGCCCCCAGTGTGCCGACCGTCTGTCCCCAATTACTGACCGCCGCACTCCCAATCTGCCTCCTCACCTGGTGCAAGCCGCGTGCTGCAACCAGCTTCGATTCCTTGGGCGCCAACGCTATTACCTTGTGAAGTTGTGAAATCCGCATCCTGCACTCCTCCTGCACAAACTTCTAGCAGCCTCCTTGGCTGCGCACCTGCGCTCCTACGCCAACAGGCTGAGAGCCTCGTTCAGGGCGGCGCGCAATACCTGCAAGGCTGCAACATTCGCCTCGTACACCCGGCTGGCTACCGTCAGGTCGGCCATCTCCATCGGCACATCAACATTGGGCATCTCTACGTACCCCGCGGCATTTGCATCCGGATGATCCGGCTTGTACACCATCTTGGTAGGCTGCCGCGCCGCGGTTATGCCCCACACTTGCACCCGGCAAGGCCCTCCGCCCCCCCAAATGGCCCTCTTGAACGCCTCGGGCCCAAACCACCTCTCCCCTTCCGCCATGCTGCTCAGTACCACCACCTGCCGCCGATACGGCCCCCCCTCGACCGTACGCGTGGCCTCCGCGTTAGCCAGGTTCTCCGCTATCACGCTCATGCGCACGCTGCTGGCGATAATCCCGCTGCCTGCCGCTTGCAGTCCTCGCAACCAACTCATTACCCTGCGCCTCCTTTTATCGCTTCATGCAACATCTGCAACTTCTTGTGCAGCAGCTTGGTCAGCAACTTGTAGCGCAAGCTGTTATCCCCTAACGCGATTAGTTCCGCCTCCAAGTCCACGTTGTTACCATCACGCCGCAACGGCGCCGTGCCTGCCGTCACCACCTCGATATTGACCTTGGACAATGCCTCCTGTCGCCTCTGCGGCGCGGCGCTCAGCGCCTCCCGCAAGCTCTCCTCGAACACCACGCGCCTGGCCCGATAGCCCGGTGTCTCGGCATTGGCGATATTGCCGGCGATTACTTCCTGCCGCCTGTACGTGCCCTCGGCCGCTTTTACCAGCGCCGTAATCGTGATATCGCCAAACAGTCCTTTGCTTGCCATCGCTCTGTGCCTGCCTTCCACAACCAAGCAGTGCAAACAGCGTGCCAAGCCGCCCTCCGGCCGCTCTGAAACGTGAAAGCCCCGGGATATCACGTCCCATCCCGGGGCGTCTGCAAAGACAGGCAACCGCTTCCCTGTACTGTCGTGCGAGTTGGCGCGTTTACCGCCCGGCTACCCGCAACGCATCCTCCAGCATCTGGTTGGCCATCGAAATAACACGGGCGCTGGCCTGGAACCCACGCTGCGCCGTCACCATGTCAATAAACGCGCGCGTCAGGTCAACATTGGCCAGCTCCAGCGAGCGGGGAACTATATTGCCGCGCCCGCTGGTTTGGGGCGCTCCGACTTGCGGCACTCCCGAAGACAGCGACTCCACATACAGGTTATCTCCCACCCGTTTGAGACCCGCAGCATTGACAAACGAGGCCAGCGCTATTTGCCCCCACAAGGCGGTGCGTCCATCCGAATATCTCCCCCATATCTCGCCCCCCTCCCCTATTTCGACCGACGTCAATGCCGCCGCCGGGTAGCCATCCTGCGATTCGACCACCGCCGTAGACGCCTGCGCCATCTGGACCATGTCGCCAAGGTCAATAGTAATAGTCTGAAGCGGCGTCGCGCCGTTTGACAAGTTCAACGTCAATACCAACGGGCTGCCGGCTGCCAACGTGCCGTCAGTGTCGAAGGTCAACACCCCGCTGGCTGTATCGCTCCCACAGCTGGCCGTCACGTCCCACGTGTTCGTTGCCGTCTTGGTAAACACCACGTTGACTTGATGCGCCATGCCCAGCGAGTCATACACGTTGATCCCCGTCTGCACACTCTCACCTATTGCCGCCGAGGCATCCACGTTACCGCTTATCACCATCTCTCCGGTAGCCTTGGCATTGCGCAGGCTCCCGATAGGAAATGTCATGTCACTGACCGGCTGTGTGGTGTCTATCTCCCCCTCTGCAGCCAGCCACCCTTGCACGCGCATCCCTGAAACCATTGTCACCAACGTGTTGGTATCATCCAGGGTAAAAGCCCCCGCGCGCGTGAACATCAAGCCTTGGGGCCCTCGCAATACGAACATTCCCTCTCCGTCTATGGCTGCATCCAGCGGTTGGTTGGTCTGCTGCAAGGCCCCTTGGGTCATCGCTACCTGCACCGCTCCAATCGCCACCCCCGAACCTATCTGCGCCGGGTTCATCCCGCCCCGCGCCGTCCCGCTCGCCGCCCCGCTGTGCAGCGTATGATAAAAAATATCCTTGAAAAGCGCCCGCCCCTCCTTGTACCCAGGTGTGCTCGCATTCACTATATTGTTTGCAATCACATCCAGGTTCGATTGGTACGCCAAGGTTCCAGTCAGTCCTGTAAACAATGCCCTGTTCATTTGTCTGCCTCCTCTTCATGCTCTGTTTCTGCCGGCGGTCCGTGTTATATGCTTCAACCTGCTTGCCCCCAACGTGCCCACTTCCACCCCATTTATCGGCCCGGGCGCCTTATCCCGCGAAAGGCGACACCTGTCCCCTTTACATCGTAGCCGGGAAACTAAGCCGTACCACGGTCCCCTTGCCTGGCTCCGAAATAATACTCACCTCGCCTCCGTGGCGCCGCATTATGCCGCTGGTCACACTCAATCCCAGCCCCTGGCGCCGGCCGCGCTGAGTGGTGAAAAACGGCTCCTTGGCCCGCTTGGCAACCTCCTTGCTCATCCCCACCCCCTCGTCCATTACCTCAATGTAACACCACATCCCCTCCCTGCCTTCGGTTATCCAGATGTTGCCGCTGTCCGGAATCGCCTCAATGGCGTTGAACAATACATTTATGAGTGCCTCGCGCAGGTCCCGGCGATTACCTCGGATGCGCGCATCCACAAGCGGGCGGTGATGCACCCTTATCCTGCGCCCGCCTGCCCGAAACACGTTCTCCCATATCGGCCGGGTCAGTTCGATGACCTCCTCCACCAGTTCGCTCATCTGAATGTCCTCGAGGTTTTCCGGAGGCTCCATGGTGGCAAACTGCTGCAAGGCTCGCACCATCTGCCCCCACTCCTCGGCCCGCCCCTGCAGTCGTTCCACCAGCGCCCGCCCCTCCTCGTCCAACCGGCAATCACTCAACAGCTCCAGGCCACCCATGATGCTTGCCAGCATGTTGCTGAAATAGTGCGCTACTCCACCTACCACCGTCACCAGCAGCCTTTCCCGCTCGTCCTCTTCCCGCTTTTCCTCGGCGCTCCGCTTTACATGCTGCCGTGCCCGCCACAGGTACATGCTCAGCGCCGGCGCCAGTTGCCGCAACAGCCTTACATGTCCCGCCCCGTACGCCAGCGGTTTACGACTCGCTACCAGCAATACCGCCGGCGACGGATTCCCTTGCTCCAGCACAAGACCGATGTAAGACCTGATGCCCTCCTCGGCCAACTGCCTTTCCAGGTCGTTTGACCACATCCGCGTATCGTTGCATACCACCACGTCAAGATTGCCTTCCAGCAACTCCACGATATGGCAATTTCGTGACAGCTCCTGCTCCAGCCGGCTGCTGTCAGGACCCTCGCCGTACGCCCGCCCCGTTACGATCCGCTTGGCCTCTTCGCTGTACTGCAGCATGTAAGCCCGATCGCAGGGCAGTATGCGCTCGATCTCCCGCCCCAGCATCTCCAGTATCTGCTCCTCGCTCGCTTCCCGTGCCCACGCACGCGCAACATGTTCCAAGGTCCGCAGCGTCGTGTCCTCGCGCTCTTCTCCCAGTGTGGCAATATCTTCTCTTAGCGGTTCACTGGCCATAATCCGTAATTCCCTCCGAACTGTCGCAACTTTCACTGCCGGCCCTCTCATCACCCCAATCCCCCTTCTCGCCTCGTTTCATAGGCCAATCGCCTCTTTATGCCTCGGCGTCATCTCACGCTCTGCACCCAACCCCACCTCACCACCTGCGAACCTGCAACCAGTTGTAACCCGCTCCTGTCCATGCGCACCTCCTCGACACTGCCTTCGTGCAATTGCCCCTCCGCGTCTGTCCACGTAATACGGCGCCCCAGCAAGTCCAGTGGCTGCACCGGCCGCTGCGCGCTGCTTAATCCCTCGATCTGCTCGTGGATGTCCAGCAGCGTCACCAGCGATTGCAGTTGAATCAACTGCCCCATGAACTCTTCGGGCTTGAGGGGATCCAGAGGATCTTGATTCCGTAGTTGGGCGATCAGCAGCCTCATGAAGTCCTGGTTGCTGAAAGCCGCGGGGTTTGCGTGGTTTCCGCTTCTGTTCTGCGCAACGACGGGGTCACTTGCTGCGGATGTTGCAATGACGGCGGTTGTACTGCTCGACATCTTAATCCCCCCGTTTGTCTCAAGCACGCCCTATGCCGCCTGCCCGCTTGCTAAGCCCACACCTCCACTAGGTGCCTTCCTGCGGTGCGGTTCATCGCCGATGAATCATTGCGCGACCACTCACCCATCACTGGCAGCATCCGCTCTTGCGGCACAGGCGCCCAAGACTGCTGCCCATTTCCCTCTTGCAGGCCGCTGCCTGCATACCGCACCTCCACCCCCACGCTGCCGCCATGATACTGGCTCAGTGCGGCGGCAATCTCCTGCTTGCAGCTTTGTGCCAACTGGTGGGTTTCCAGGCGCTCAGTATATATGGTGGCGTGTAACTGTACGCTGCTGTGGTGAACCTCCACCCGCAACGGCCCCAGCAGCTTGTCCTCCACGCGCAACCATACTCGCGCTTCCCTCTCCCCCCTGCTCTCCACTATGACGTTGCTTCCATCCGCCTGGAACTCGGCCATTGCCTCGACACGCGGCCGACTGTCCACCTCCGCCCCACCCCGCGCTTGTGCTTGTGATGCCAGCCCCACCACTGTCTCTGCTGGCATCGCCCGGGCCTTCTGCTCGCCCTCCACGCCGCCGCGCACTTGTGCTTCCGGTGTCGGTGCTACTGCCTCCGCTGGCATCAGCCGTGCCTTCTGCTTGCTCTCCACGCGCAGCCACATTCGTGTGTCCTTTTCCCTGGTGCTTTCGGTTATGACATCACCTTCATCTGCCTTGAACTCGGAGGTTGCCTCGCCATGCCACCGACTGCCCGCCTCCACGCCGCCGCGCACTCGTGCTTCCGGTG
>JALGVG010000103.1 GCA_029819875.1 Candidatus Zipacnadia bacterium
CCCACCACCCCCGCCGCCAGGAGGCGTCCCAGAAGGTCCTTGGCGCCGATGCTGATGAGCAGCCCACGCCACAACAATACAAGATAGGCGATGATCAGGCCTGCCGAGCCGACGAAACCGTACTCCTCCCCCACGACGGTAAAGATGAAATCAGTATGCTGGTCGGGGATGAATGACAGCTTGCTGAGGCGGCCCTGCAGAGGTCCGCTACCCCACAAGTGGCCCGACCCGATGGCGATTTTCGATTGCCGGACATGGTAGCCGGTGTCCTGGGGATCCTGCTCGGGATTGAGAAACGAGATGAGACGCTCGCGTTGATGCTCCTTGAGAATGGGCGTGTGCCAGGCCACGGTGAACGTCACGACGACGGCCAGCAGGATGGCCCCCAGGTGCACGACGCGGGCGCCGAAGACGTACATTACGACAAGCCAGATGAAGCCAAGCACTACGGGTGTACCCAGGTCCGGTTGTGCCATCAGCAATACGGCCGGTCCTATCACAAACAGCAACGAGTGTACGACCATCGTGAAGTTGTCGCGCTCTTCCTCTTCTCGGTTGGCCAGGAACATTCCCAGCATCAGGATGAGCGCCAGCTTCACGAGTTCCGCGGGTTGCAAATGCAGAGGGCCCAAACCTATCCAGCGCCGGGCACCATGAACGGCGGGCATGAGCAGCACGAAGATCAACAGCCCCATGCAGATGCCGTACAATACCGGCCCCACGGCTCCCAGCTTGCTGTAGTCAATGGCCATTACCAGCAGCATCATGAGGATGCCGAGCACTATCCACGCCAACTGCAATTTCAGTTGGCGCGCCGCATCTTGCCCTCTCTCGGCAAGCTGGGTATGAGTACAACTATAGATGTTCAGCGCGCCGAATGCGGCCAGCAGTATCACCACTGCCAGCAGCACGAAGTCGGCCCGCGCCATGTATGCTCGCACTGAACCAGACACCACCCAACCGCTAAGTATATCATACCAGCGGTGTTTAGCGGAAGGAGGATCGCTCTCCCACCAACACAACGCCCCGCCCCCCATCCGGCAGGTCGATAACTTCCGCATGCCGGGGCACGGTGCTATACAAATCCAATTGTGCCGCGAGACGGACGTCGCGTCCAAACCCCAAGGCCGTCAGCCGCCGCCCGTTGTCGGTAGCAGCGAACCGCTCACCAAGCCGCCCGGCGCCCAGCGCACGATACAGCGCCAGGGCCGCGACCGCGCCATCATTGGCCGGGTCAGCGGCAGGCCCCAGCTTGTCGATCAGCACTCCGCAGGCCAGGTAATCCTCCAGCACAAGGCGAGCCTCGTCTTCGGCGGCTCCCGCCGGAATGAATACCACGTCGCCGTTGGCCTGTCCCAATAACCCGGCGACTGCGCTGGCCGTGACGGTGCTGCCTAGGTACATGCAACCTGCGCCTGCCGCCAGCAGGCAACAGCGGGAGCAGTTAGAGGAAGTAAAAACCACGCGCACCGGCTTGTCGGCGCGGGCGATGACCGGCGGCTGCGCGGTCAGCGGACTGTTTCCCAGGTCAAAGCCTTCTATCATAACCCCGCCGCGCTCGCCCACCAGCACTGCGCCGGGATGGCGACGCTTCTGGGCGAAAGCCTGCGCCGTATGCTCCACCACCAGCACCTCGGCGACGCCATGTTCGAATAATGAGGCAATGGTCGCGCTGGCCCGCAAGGCGTCAACAATCACCGCGGTACATTGTTTTTCCGCAACCAATCGGCCCCCCGCTTGCGGACCATGTACGAATACCTTCAAATTCCTCACCTCGCCGGATTGTTGGTCACACTTCGTTGCCGTTGACGCACATGCCTGCCCGCAGCCGGCATGGTCCGGACAGCGGGAGGTCGTCAACCGCTTGTCGTTTGCCGACAGGGCAGTTATAATAGTAGCGCGCTTGTCACTGCAACAGCCGGCAGCCTGCATCACGGTAACGGAGGCGCGATGAAGCGCTCGCGGTGTCGTGGCTTGTCCACAATCGAACTGCTGACCACGATCCTGGGCATGGTGGTTATTTCACTGCTGTTTGTCAAGGGCGTTGTCAACCGCAGCACTGCCGATCAGCGAACCACGACCATCCTGCGAATGCAGGCCATTGAAAAGGCACTGCGCGACTACGCCATTGACAATGGTGGACTGTTCCCGACCACCAAGCAAGGTTTGCCGGCGCTTCTGAAGTGCCCCACGACCGGGCCAATACCGCCCAATTGGCGTGGCCCGTACCTGGACAGTGCCGAGGGCCAGCAGGCCATACTAGATGCCTGGGGGCAGCCCTTTCACTACGTGGCCCCCGGCAACGGCAATCCGCCTCGCTGCTATGACCTGTGGAGCAACGGCGCCGACAAGTGCGAAGGCGGCGAGGGGGCGGATGCCGATATATGTTCGTGGGACCGGAACACCCAATTGCCCTAGACAGCCGGCTGCCGGCTCGTTATCGCGATCCAATGACATTCGGGGAAGCTTCTTGTTCGCGGCAAAGTTCAGGCTATCAGTTACACGAGCCACACTTATTGCGACTTTAGCTGTCTGGCTGACAGGCGCAACAACGGGCCATGTCGCCGCCGGGCAGGTGCCGGCCGATTGGCAGCAGCGGTGCCTGAGTGACTGTGACACCACGTTTGACTTCTCCGCCGGCCTTGAACCGTACGCCGCTGGCTCGTTGTATTCAAGTTTCCTCCTTCAGACAGAGCCGGGCGCGAAGGTCCGGGGCGCCTCCCTGAAGTGGGAGGTCACCCCGGCAGTTGGCACGCCCGCACTGTGCTCGGCCTTCGGGGTGGATGCTCCCTGCCAGGCGCTTTCGCTGTGGGTCAAGAATCCGCAGGGGCACCAGGTGGGCCTGGCGCTGCAGGTGATGGAAACAGACGGCTCGTGCTATGTCTCCCCCTCACAGCCGCTGGGTGATGAACGCGGCTGGCGTCAGCTTGTGTTTCCCGTCCAGCAATTGCGACTCGCCGACGGCAGTTTTGATGAAAACAAGCAGCTTGACTTCCCCTGGCGGCGGATACGGCTCTGCCTGACCGGTGCCGCAACGGGGCGGAGCTACACGCTGTATTTCGATGAGGTATACGCGCACTGGCCTGCCCCTGCCCGGATTAACGTAGAGGCGTTCGAGCTGTCTACGCGAGTCAGTGCCGGCGACCTGCTGGTAGGCCAATGCGCGGTGTCGGCCGGCGGGCCGATGCCGGCGGCCCGGCTGCGGTTGCGTCTCAGCGCCGGGGGGACGACGCTGCTACTCAAGCCCCTGGATTTCACACCCACGCCGGCAGACTGGCAGCCCGGCACGCGGGCCGTCGCCGATATCCAGGTGCGCCTGCCGGCCCTGGCTGCGGCGGGGTCATACCAGGCGACAGTGGAAGGGTGCAACTGCACTCTTTCACCCGACGAGGGTGTGAGGCTGTCTCGGTCCGTAACGGTCGTCGGTGTGTCTGGGTCCCCATCAGCGTTGCAGATCGACGGACTGCCCGACCGGCCGCGCCTGTCAGTGGACGACCAGCTCGTCCCGGCCCTCATCGTCCATCCCGCCGTCCCCGATGCACCGCTGCTTAGGCGCCTCAGTGAACGCGGCTTGCGGCTGTTGATGCTGGATGCCGCTTGCGCGTGGGACCCGTACGGGGTAGCCCCCGACGTGTGGAAGGCCGAAGGCAGCTTTGACTACACGGCGCTCGACGAACGGATCGCCGCTGCCATTGCGGCCGCCCCGAGCGCGCGGCTGCTGCTGCGCGTGGTCATCGAGTCACCCCCGTGGTGGGATGAGGCCCATCCCCGCGAATTGACGGTGTTTGCCGATGCCGGCGGACGACTACTGCGCCATGCGCCTGCCGGAACGGTGGGCCGCAAGACCACTGCCGCCTCGTGGGCTTCCGACCAGTGGCAGCAGGCGGCCGCCGACGCGCTTGCCGCGCTCCTGGAACATGTAACCTCTGCGCCTTATGCCAACTACATCGTGGGGTATCAGCTCGCCGCCGGCGAGCGCGGTGACTGGATATATTGGGGGACCGGCCGCGGCCTGTATTCGGACTATGGCCCGGCCATGGCCTTTGCTTTTCGCAAGGCGCTTCAATCGTGGTACGGGAGCCTGGCTGACTTGCGGTCGGCCTGGGGGCAGCCGCGCGTCCCCTACGAGACGCCCGAAGCCTTGAAACAGAGCGACTGGATCCGCAACTGGGCACAGATACAGGTTCCCGGCCCGGCTCAGCGTGCGCAAGGCAAACGCTTTGCCATCTGGGACCCGGCGATTACGCGCGAAGTCTCCGACTACCAAGTATTTCAGGCGCGGCTGGCGGCGAACTTTCTCAGCCGCCTGGCCCGCGTCGTTCGGCGGACCGTCGGCCCGGGCAAATTGATCGGTGCAGCCTACGGCCACCTGCTGGCCTCTTATCCCTCTGCCGGCGGCATTCAGAATTCCGGCCATCTCGCCCTATCTGAGCTGCTCACCTGCGACGATATTGACTTCCTGGCGGGGCCTTCGGTGGCTAACCGCAACGCTCTTCCGCTGACGGTCACGGCCTGTGACACGGTGCGCAACAGCGGCCACTTGTGGTTGCCGTCCTGCCCGCTTACGGCCGGCCAAGAGGCAACGGCACAGCGCCTGCTGGTCGCCCACGGAGCGCTGCTGCTCAATATTCCACCCGGTGCCGGCGACGATGCGGTCGTGCCCCTGATGAGGCTGGCCGTCGACACCGCAGCCAACCTGCGCCGGCCGGCCGAGATTGCCCTGGTGCTTGATGATACCAGCGCCTGTTACCTCGCCAACGGCACGGGCTTGGCCGAGGCCTTGCTGTACGGTCAGGCGCGCCTCATCGACCAGATAGGGGCACCAGTCGACGTAGTGAGCTTGGCTGACTTGCTGGCGGGGAAGCTGCCGGCCTACAAGTTTTACATCTTTGGCGATGCTTTCGTGCTGGATGCCGGCCAGCGACAGGCACTGCGGCAACATGCGATGCAAGACGGGCAACTGTGCCTGTGGCTTTACGCGGCCGGGGGCATCGAGGAGGCGCTCACCGGCCAGGCCATGAAGGAGCTCACAGGAATAGCCTTGACGGTGTTAAACAAGTCCCAGCCGGCGCGCATTGAAATGCCTGGCGGCCATCCCCTTTATTCACCGAAGATCTCGGGGACCTTGGAGTTCGGCTTGCCGGGCGACCTGGTACCCCTGTTTGCCGCCGTAGGCAGGGGCTGTGACATTTTAGGAACATTGGCGGGATCCACGTGGGGCGGGATGGCGGCGGTCAAGCGTGAACAGTTCACCTCGGTGTACAGTGCGGTACCCGGGCTGCCGCCGCAACTGCTGCGTTCGCTGGCGCTGGCGGCGGGCTGCCACCTGCCGACCGACCGGCCGTGTTATTACACCCAGCGCGGGGAACTGGTGGCCGTCGGGGCGCTTGAGACCGTGCCTCACCTGCGGTTTGATGAACCTGTTGATATCCTCTGCAACGGCCAACGCCTTTTCACAGCGGCGACTACCGTCCAGCCCCCAATCAACCCCGGCGAGGCCGTTGTGCTGCAAGTACGCAAACCGCAGCATTAGTCCCCCGGTGCCGATGGCGGACAGCCCGGCAACATGAATCGCCTCAAACTGCGGTTTGAGGGGAACATTTTGCGGCCTGGTCAGGTCAGATGATGTGTCCGGACTGCAGACCATCGCCGCGTTTCAATAGCACCGAGCAGTTCAATGCATGCAATTCGAATTGCAACAATTTCGTTGCTCGTCCTCTGTCTGGGCCTGCCAACCACGCCGCCGGCCCGTGCCGACGTGTTCAAAGAGGTGGGCGATGTTCTCGAGGGCGTCAGCGACCTGCTGCGGAAACTGGGCCTATTCCAGGGGGTACAAATATCGGGTAGCGATACTCTCACCCTCCAGGAGAACAAGATAGAGGGGTCGGAAACGGCATACAGCAGCCAGCGTTGGGACACCGGCAACGTGGTACACCAAAGCAGCTTGCACATCGAGGGGCCCATCTGGAAGGAATTCGGCTTCCAGGCCGACATCTCCGCCAGCGGTTTCGGGCCCAGCTATTCGCGCTGGGTGGTCGGGTACGTCGGCCACGACACGGCTCTGTACTACGGAGACCTCGGCATTAACCTGATGGGCAACGAGTTTGCGAGCTTCTCCAAGAGCCTGCGCGGCTGGCAACTGGACCAGAGACTGCCGGCGAAGGGCTTGGCCCGCTTTTTCTATTCCCAGGAAAAGGGCTTCACAAGGGTCGAAACGATACCGGGCAACAATACCTCCGGCCCCTACTTTCTGCGCTACACTCCCATCATCGACGGCTCGGAGCGGGTCAAGGTCGACGAGCAGTTGATGCGCTTTGGCCGTGATTATCGTCTTGACTACGAAACCGGCCAGCTTTCATTCGATCCGGTGGACGGCCCGCCCCGCATCATCCCCTCGACTTCGGTAATCACCGTCAGCTACGAGTCCTCCGGCTACTTCCACCGGGGAGGCGACTTGTACGGCGTGCGGGCCGAAATGCCGCTAAAGGGCGGTAAGATGCTGGTCGGTATCACCCGCCTCACCCAGGCGTATGACAGCGGGCGCCGTGCCGACACCGTCGGCTTCCAGGAAGACGTTTACCAGGGTTCGGGTACGACCGGTCCGTTTGATACCAACTTTCGGCCCATCATACCCAATGGCAGCAGCGTGGTTTACCGGGGGACGCCCCAGACCATCGAGCGGGCGCTAGTGGTACTGGTCGACGGCGTGGAACAGATCGAGGGGGTTGACTACGACGCTTACCGCGACCTGGGCCGCATAATCTTCCGGCGGGCCGTTCCCCCCACTTCCCTGGTGCGCATTCGTTACTATTATGAACTGCAGACGAACATGCCCCAGGGCAAGCACAACATCCTGGGCCTGGACCTGACCTATAAGATCAACGACCACCTCGCCTTGCGCACCGACTGGGCCAACTCGCACGGAGGCACCAGCGCCGCGGGGGGCAATGCGTGGCGTACGCAGTTGCATTTCGGTGGCAGAAACTACAGCATGACGACCGAATGGCGGGACGTGGCGCCTACGTTCAGCTATATTGACACCGTGGGGTTTTTCCGCAACGAGCGGGGCCTGACCAACCGCCTGCAGTGGCGGGTGAATGACCACATCTCCCTGTCGCACAGCTACGCCCGCCACAAGAGCAGCCAGGGCCAGATGTTCGGCTACAGCGGCTACGCGGGCTACGGCGGCACCGCCGGCTCCTACTATCCGTACCAAACTGCGGATACCACACCCGGCCTGGACATTGACACCAGCAACAGCGACTTGAGCATCGACTTCAATTTCCAGGGCTGGCCGACGCTGTCGTTTTCCCACCAGGCGATGTCAAACAGCGGGGGAAGCCGGGGCAACAGCAGTTACGACACCAACAGCCTGCGCCTGAGCTGGGCGCCGCGTTCGGCACTGAATATAAGCACTTGGCTGGTTGACACCTCCCAGCGCTACCAGCGCATCGCCGCCGATGACACCGTCACGCAGATGGGCAGCACCACTTCCCGCCGGCAGCTTTCGCTCAGCTATACGCCGTCTGCGAACCTGTCGCTGTCGGCCGACATCGGGAAACACCGCTCAACCGCCCTGGAGGCCGCTGACAAGTCGTCATCCGACACATTGCAACTATCGCTGAGCTGGAACCCGTCAGACAAGTTCGATGTCAGCCTTGCACGTAACATTTCTTCTTCGGTAGGCCGTGTCTCCAGCGGCTTTTACGGGGGCGGCTACGGCGGCATGTACGGATTGCCGTCCAACGCGGCGCCGGGAGACCGACTGGTGACGGGCACCCAGGACAGCGGGGACGAAAGCAACGCGCGTTACAAGGATGCTAGTACCAACGTCAGGATCTCCTATCGCCCCACCGAGCGCCTGTTTGTTGATATGAACCTGGGTAGCCGGCTGTACACCAGCGGCGGCGGGATAGGATACCTGGCAGACAGCAACCAGAACTCCCGCAACCTGTCGCTGACATGGATGGCTTCCGACGCCATAACCCTGTCCCTGACCTACGGCCGTGACAGTTTGAAGTTTCTCGAGGAGGGCCGCGGCACTGTCACCAACAACCTCTTGTCGCTCAACACCAACTATGCGCCCCCCAACAAGCCCTGGAGTGTGGGCCTGGCATTGAACAAGAGCACCGGCCAAAGCCCGACATACATCGGATTCGGCAAACGCCAGCATTATGTGGTCGTAGACACCGACCTTTTCGACATCAACGGCAACCTGCGTTACAAGCTCAATGACCGGATGAGTTTGTATGCCGAGGCCGGCATAGCAGACTTTGATAGTGGTTATACTGCATTCAAGAAATTTACTTCCCAGATCGGGCTTTCCCAGGCCTTGTCGCGTACCACCTCGGTGCAGTTCGGCTACCGGTTCATAAAGCACCTGGCTGGCGAACCCCAGTTGCCGCTGTGGACAGGCAGCGGCGAGGACTACATAGCGCACACGTTCATGCTGCAGCTTCGCACCCAGTTCCGCGGCGGCATCGGCGGCCGGTCACAGTTCCAGCAACCGGTGAATACTTTCGGCTTCGGCGGATACGGCGGCACCAGCGCCCGTACTTTCGGGGGTTACCAGGCGGGCTTCGGCACGCCTCAACGCTACGGATACAGCGGCCCTTACGGCGGATACAGCCCTCCGGGGCCGTTTCCGGGGACTGGCGGCGCCCTCGGGGGGCCCCTGCAGCCGCGGACAGGCGCCCGAACGAGCGTGCCCTTCCCAGGGACAGCCGGCGGACAATTGGCAACCCCCGGGACAGCCCGTCGAGAAGGCTTTGAAACCGGGCTGGGCAACTTCCAGGAAGGCACCGAGCCTGGTGTTCCGCAGCCGGCAACCGCCGGCAGCCGGACAGGTGCAACATCCGGCGCCGCCCGGCACCGTGCACCGACGCAGCAAGCCGAAGGCTGGCAGTACGCTGACAAGCTTTCCCGCTTCAGCACACCACAGACCGGCAAGCTGTGGCAGTAGCGGGATGGGCGTGCACCCGCGCTTCGGGCA
>JALGVG010000104.1 GCA_029819875.1 Candidatus Zipacnadia bacterium
CGTTAAGGAGCGCCTCGAACGACTGGATGAACTGCTCGGCCGCGAGCTGGAAATTCTCAAACTCCAGCATGATATCCAGCAACGCGTCCGTTCGGGGCTGGAGGAAAGCCAGCGCGAATATTTCCTGCGCGAGCAGCTAAGAGCAATACAGGATGAGCTGGGAGACACCAGCGGTTCACCCGAATACAAGGAGTACCGGGAGAGAATCGAGCAAGCCAAAATGTCTCCCGAGGCTACCGAGAAGGCGTGGGACGAACTCAGGCGCCTGGAGCGAATGCCGCCGGCCTCGCCCGAGGTAAGCGTAGTGCGCACTTACCTGGACTGGCTGTTGGAGTTGCCGTGGCAGGAAGAAACCCCCGACAAGCTGGACATTGCGGAAGCCGAACGCATCCTCAACGAGGACCATTATGGGCTTAAGCGTGTCAAGGAGCGGGTCTTGGAGTTTCTGGCCGTCCGCCAACTGGTGAAAGATGTGCGCGGCCCAATCTTGTGTTTCGTAGGGCCCCCGGGAGTAGGTAAGACGAGCATCGGCCGTTCGATTGCCCGGGCGATGGGCAGGCAGTTCATCCGCATCTCCCTGGGCGGTGTGCGCGATGAGGCGGAGATACGCGGCCACCGGCGCACCTACGTGGGAGCAATGCCGGGCAGAATCATCCAGACGATCCGCCGAGTCGGCTCGCGCAACCCGGTGTTCATGATTGATGAGATCGACAAGATCGGTGCCGATTTCCGCGGCGACCCCTCGTCGGCGCTGCTGGAAGTCCTCGACCCCGAACAAAACAGCGAGTTCGTCGACCACTACCTGGAAGTGCCCTTCGACCTGTCAAAGGTCATGTTCATCGCCACGGGCAACTACCTGGAGCCGGTGCCGCCGGCGCTGAAGGATCGCATGGAAGTCATCGAATTCCCCGGCTACATCGAGGAGGAGAAGCTCCAGATCGCGCGCCGCTTCCTGGTGCCGAAGCAACGCAAGGCACACGGTGTCACCGGCAAGCATGTGCGCTTCACTCCCACGGGCCTGCGCCACCTGATCCGCCATTACACCCACGAGGCCGGCGTCCGCAACCTCGAGCGGCAGATTGCCGCCATCTGCCGCAAGGTCGCCAAGAACGTGGCGGCAGGCCAGAAAGTGGCGATAAGCATAAAGCCTGACACCGTGTCGGAGTTCCTGGGGCCGATTCGCTTTCGCTTCGACGAGGCACGCAAGGAAGACCAGGTCGGCGTCGCCACCGGGCTGGCCTTCACCCAGGCAGGCGGCGATATCGTGTCAATAGAAGTCAGCGTCGTGCCCGGCGACGGTGACCTGATACTTACGGGGCAATTGGGCGAAGTGATGCGCGAGTCGGCACAGGCTGCGCTGGGCTATGCACGCTCGCAAGCCAACGATTTGGGGCTGGCCGAGGACTTCTTTACCAAGCACGACATCCACATTCACGTCCCCTCGGGAGCCGTTCCCAAGGAAGGGCCCTCGGCGGGCATCGCTATTGCCGTGGCATTGCTGTCGGCACTGAGCGGCCGGCCGGTGCGCAGCGACGTCGCCATGACAGGAGAGGTCACCTTGCACGGGCAGGTGCTGCCCATCGGCGGGGTGCGCGAGAAGGTCTTGGCCGCCCACCGCGCAGGTGTCCGCACCGTCGTTCTTCCCCAGGATAACGAGAAAGACGTCCTCGACAGCGAGGACCTCCCGCCTTCCGTACACAAGGACATCAAGCTTGTCTTTGTCAGGGAGATGCAAGACGTGGTGAAACACAGCCTGTCCAGCTAGCTGCAGGCCCGGTCCTTGTTCTGCGCCGGCCCCTGGCCGCTGCTCTCCTGCTCCTGGGTCGGCAGGGCCATTTCGGCCAGCAGCTCGGCTGCCGCCTGGGCGTGAGGCGACCCTGACTGCGCACACTGGGTCAATGCCTCCCCCAGCATCCAGCCCACGTCCGGAAGCACGCGTGCCGTCGGTGTCCACGCCGGCAGGTCCTGCACGCTTTCCCAACTGAACTGCGCTATCTTGACCGCCTCGTCCCACCTTTGCTGTCGCGCCATCAGCAGGGCATGTGCCGCATGGGCATAAGCGCACCCCAGGGCATCGCCCCGCCGGCCGGACCTAAACACCAGCCTCGCCTTCTTCACCTCGTCACGGGACAGCAGCGCCATAGCCACCACCCCTCCTGCTAGCGCGCTGTCACTGCCCGTAGCCAGGCATTCCACGAAGGCACGCGCCGCCTGCTCGCGGTCGCCGTACAGTAAGTGTGCGCGCCCTAGCTGCTCCAGGACACGGCCGTTGTGCGGCTCAAGCTTCACCGCCCGCTGGGCCTGCTCGATGGCTCGTTGGCCCGCCCCTCGCCGCAATGCCACCTCGGACCGCAGCATCGCCGGCACCGCCGAGTGCTCGGCCAACTTCCCGTACTCGGCCGCCGCCCACAGCACCGTCTCGTAGTTGTCATCATTCAGCGCGGAACTGGCGATTATTCCCAGTCCACGCATCTGGATCTCGCGCGGTAGACCCCCCAGCGCCTTGCGAGCCAGGCGCCGGTTGCCGCTTCTTGCCTGCCAGTCTGCAAAGTCCAGCACCATACCCAGCGTCCGCGGCCGTTTTGCCACGCACCCACCGATGACGTCCGGATGCAGGCGCCCGTGCTGGCAACCCCGCGCCAGCTCCCCTATGAGCTGCAACTCCGGGGACTTGATCCCGAACTCGTCGGCTTGCTCCTGGCATGTGGCCACCTTGGCGTAGCGGCCGGTGCGCAGGTACGACCAGGCCAGCGCGGACCACAAAGAGGCCTCCAACTCGATATCACTGCTGGTTTTCAGTACCCTCTCCAGCACCTCGATGGCCTGCTCGTACCGGTTGAGCATCGTCAACGCCACTCCCAGGTTGACTTGAATGGCCACATTGTCCGGTAGCAGGCGGCTGGCTTCCCTCAGCAGCTCAACCGCCCGGGCGGTGTCGCCGCGGCGCGACGCCAGCACCGCAGAGGTGTAGCGCAGCCACCCGAGGGTACGCTCATCGCCGGGGGCCAGCACGGTGCTGAGCGTCAGCAACTGGTGCGCTGCCTGCTGGCCCAGGCGCCCCACCATCATTACCCCCTGGGCCGTCCAAAACAACAGCTTTGCCAGGAGCTTGTTGAAAATCACCATTACTTATATCGCTTCCTCACCGGGAAAGACGCTGCCCCCGTACGTGTCGTAGGCAACAATGACCGGCATCTGCTCAACTCGCAAGCGGTGGATCGCCTCGGGACCGAGGTCGTGGTAAGCCACCGCTTCCGCTTCCACGACGCGGTCGCCCAACAGTGCTCCCGCCCCCCCTACCGCCACCAGGTACAGGCAGCCGTACTGCTTGCAAGCCAGGCGCACCTGCCGCGACCTTTCCCCCTTGCCGATAGTAGCTCTCACCCCTGCGGCATACAGCGTGGGAGCGTACGGGTCCATGCGCGAGCTGGTGGTAGGGCCGGCCGCGCCGATGACCCGGCCGGGGGGAGCAGGCGTCGGACCGCAGTAATATATCGTCTGGTCCTCCAACTGTATCGGCAGCCTTTCACCTGCTTGCAGGGCCTGCACCAGGCGCTTGTGGGCGGCATCGCGCGCAGTATATAGCACCCCGCTGAGGGCCAGGACTTCCCCTGCCCTGACAGCCCTTGCTTTCTCCTCGCTGAAGGGCAGTTGTACTGTTGTGGGCACCGGCCTACCTCCTTACAACTCTATCGTCACATGCCGGGCGGCATGACATTGCACGTTCAGCGCCACCGGCAGGCTTGCGATATGACAAGGGTGGGTCAAGACATGTACCGCCAGGGCCGTCGTATCTCCACCCAGACCCAGGGGGCCGATGCCGGTGGCATTGACTGCCCGCAGGATGGCTGCCTCTAACTGTGCCACCTGCTCGTCGGGGTGAGGTTGGCCCAGCGGGCGCAGCAGTGCTTCCTTGGCCAACAGGGCCGCCTTCTCGAACGTCCCGCCGATACCGATGCCCAGCACCAGAGGAGGACATGGGCGGCCTCGTGCCTGGCGGATACGTTCCACCACTGCATCCACAACCCCCTCGGCGCCGGCGGCCGGCGTCAGCATCCACAAGGCACTCATGTTCTCGCTGCCGCCGCCCTTGGCCATGACGTGGAGCTTGAGACCCTCGCCGGGCACCAGGCGGACGTGGACGATCGCCGGCGTGTTGTCCCCCGTGTTGGGTTCATGCGCCAGCGGATCGGCCACGATGGACTTGCGCAGGTATCCCCGCCGGTACCCGTCGCTTACTCCCCTGTCGATTGCCTCGTACAGGTCGCCGCCCACAAGGTGCAGGTCTTGGCCGACTTCCGCGAATACCACCACCGCCCCCGTGTCCTGGCACATCGGCAGTTGCTTGTCGCGGGCCAGTTGTGCGTTTTCCAGCAGCGTCCGCAGCACCCAGCGGCCCAGCTCGCTGCTTTCGCATTCCAGGGCTTGCCGCAGGGCAGCCACCATCTCCGCGGGAAGCTCGCGGTTGGCCTGGATACAGGCTTGCGCGACGGGCTCAACGACGGTGCTGACATCGAGTTCGCGCATTATCCATCACCATTTGCAACTGGCGCCACGCCGCGTCGGCCCGGCCGCGACTAAATTCCGAGGCTGAGTCTGTCGGCCATCGGTGCCGGCAGCCCGACCTCTCGCATCTTCTGCTGCGTGCGCTCGATATCGTACTCAAAGCGATGTATTTGCACAACTTGCTTGTCGCTGTCGTACACGGCGACGCTGCCCAGTGGATTACCGTCGCGTGGCTGCCCCACGGAACCGGGATTGATCAGGTATTTCACCCCGGCCTGCAGCTCGACACGGCCTCCTTGGGGCAATGGCACGTGGGCCGGCAAACGGGCACCGGGCCGCAACGCGTACCATTCAGCGTAGTGCGTGTGCCCGATGAAGGTCAGTGCGGTCTTGGTAGCCCGCAAGCTGAGCATTGCATCCTCGGGCGTCGTGGTATAGAAATCCTGGTCCGGCACTGAGCCGTGGCAGATGGTCACTCCCACTACCTCGCGCACCGGCGGCAGCATGCGCAGGAAGGCACTGTTGGCCGCGGTCAACACCTCCCGGGTCCACACGATGCAGGCGCGCGCCCCCGAGGTGAACCACCTCTCCTTGCCGACGGTGACCGCCGCTTCGTCGTGATTGCCGCGGACGCACAGGCACTTGAGCTGTTGCACTATCCGGCAACACTCGTTGGGCCATGCCCCATAGCCCACGATGTCGCCCAGGCACAGGTAGAAATCCACGGACAATTTATCCAGCTCTTCCAGCGCCCGTTCCAGGGCCGGAAGATTGGCATGTATGTCGCTGATGATACCGTAACGCAACCTGACAGCGCCTCCTCCTGCCATCAGGTGATGAGGGATCGGCTTTCGCCGATCGGCTGCAATGCCGTCTTCGCCTGGTCCAGCTTACCGCAATAGGTGCCTGCGGTCAACTCCCTGCCCGTACCCTGCGGCATTTGCGCGGCATCCTTGTCTGTTGTACCGCCGCCTGGCGCAGTGTTGCCGGTAGGGTCGGCCAAAGAAGCGGACGGGGAGCCTTTTCAGCTCCCCGCCCTGCGCCGTGGAAGGTGGCAACCATGTGCCGCTATTGCTGCTGCCCGCCGCCACGTCCGCCCATCTGACCATGTCCGCCCCCGCCCATAGGACCGCGTCCACTCATCTGGCCCTGACCGCCCATCCGGCCGCCCGTCCCCATGGGCCTTTGGGGCCTTACCCAGTACGGCTGCAGTTCCTGGTAGACATCTCGCGTCCGCTCGCGGATACGCTGCAGCTTCTGCAGTTGCGCCTTGATGGCCTCGCGGTCACGCTGGCGGGCGTTCAGCAGTTCAAACAGTCTCCACTGCTCCCTGTGGGCCTGTCGCTGGAGCCTGCCGAGTTCATCCCACAGCTTTTCCGACTGCGGCGTGGTGCGCAGGTAGCCGCGCATCATCATCCGCATGGCGCCCATGGGAGCAGGTCCCATTCCCATTCTCATGCCCCTGCCTTGGCCTGCGGGAGCAGCCGGGCCGTTGCCGCCTCGCCCCGGCTGGGCGCTGGCTGCCACTGCCAACGCGAGCACTAAGGTGACGATTGTCGCTGCCAGTAGTACCTTTTTCATGTTTTGTTACCTCCTTGGCTGACTGGTCTCGGTCGGGTGGTTGTGACACTAATATAGACGGCCGGCCGCTGAGGCAGATTCCCGAAATGTCGTGGAGTGAGACACAAAGAGGCACAAGTAAGTCACTGAATGCTGCGGGCTATTTTGAGCAGTTCCACCTCCGGCAGTTGCCCGGCGACGTTGACGACGATGCCGTCCACCACGCGGCGAGCTACGCAGCGGCCCCGCAAGTGGACGATGCGAGCCTCGCCGTCGTCCCGCTCGGCCGCAGTGCCCGGCCTGGGGTGCTCCGCAAGGGCCTCCGGCCGCCTGCTGCGTTCAATTATGGTCACGAAGCGCAAGCCGTCGCTGTATCGTATCTGTATGGCCTTCAGCGGTCGGGCCCTGCGGCCCCTGCTCTGGATAGTGACGGCCCAAATGCCGCCCTCGGTGAAGCCGGCCGGCACGTAAGCGGGGCGCTTGACATCAGTGCCTAGGATCCGGCTGGCGGTGTGCTCATCAGCTTTCTGGAAATCCAACGAGGGCTGTTGCCCGGCCCTGGGCCCGCGCTGCTCGCCGGCCGGCGGCTGCCAGCGAGGGGGGGGAGGCACATTGAACTGCACGGAGGTATAGTATGTCTCCGATACCAGTCGCTCGCCGGAGAAGCGTTGTATCGCCAGCGGGAAGTGAGTCTCGTTGTCCAACCATACCGCTATATGCCCGTCGCGGCGATTGCCTCTGCGCCCCAGGCCTGACCGGGGCCTGACAACCACGACCGTGGTGGGGCGGCCGGCCACCAACCCGTCGCTGGACTTGGTGACCACAAAGTTCTTCTGCAGGACCTGTGGGTTCGGCAGCGGATGTTCCACCAACCCCCGGTGGACGCAGCGTGCCCGCTCTTTGCTCACCACCCACACTTGCCCCCCCTGCTTGATGATGCGCATGCCGGCCTTGGGTCCTGTCTTGTATTTGAGTATCACGCGTCCCTCGCCCCTGGCCACGTCGGCTTCGGCCTGCACCATGCGCTCCCGGACCAGGAGCCTGGTCACCACCTGCCCCCGTAAAGAAAGCGTGGCGCGGGCCTGCTGAGCCTGCGCCAGGAGTGCGACAGCCTCGCTGTCGCTGGCCTGCCGGCATCCGCCGGCAACAATCACTGCCACCGCCGCGCCCGCAGCAGCGAGCAACAATATTGTGGTCACTCGATGGACCGTCCACCGACGCGTCATGGTTCGACGTCACCTTGGTTGCCGGTTGCGGCAACCTCGCCTTCTTCCATCAAAAGCCACAGGCCCAGGGCGGCCTCGTCAGCCATTGGCTGTCCCCACTGCGCCACAATCTCGGCACTGGCCAGCATCGTATCCTCGTCGCTGTTTGCCACTACTATGGGCGTAGGGGTAGGCGCCCAGAGGGCCAGCAGCAGTGCAACCACCGCGGCTGCAGAGGCGGCGGCCGTCGCGATGCGCCACCGCCATGGCAGGCGTGACAAGGCACTGCGCTTGTGACGCAGCCTCGCCTCGATCTCCGGCCACAAGTCACGGGCGGGCGTCACTTGCGGTGCGGGGGCAAGCAATTCGCTTATCCGCTCCAGGGCGGCCAGCTCCTCCCTGCAACGCGGACAGTGCTGCAGGTGGGCCTCGATCGCCTTGCGCTGCCGGTCGCTCAGCAGGCCGAGCTGGTGTTCAGTCAGTTTATTGCGTACATCTTTGCACCGCATCGTCACTTCCCCCTCACGGCACTAGTCCACTGCCGGCGAGCTTGTTGCGCAGCATCTGCCTGCCTCGTGCCAGCCTCGACAGCACCGTTCCGCGCGGAAGATTCAGTACTTGCGCTATCGTTTCGACATCCATGTCTTCGAGATGGTGCATGGCCACCACGAGGCGCTGATGGGCCGGCAAGCTGGCTACTGCGCGGCGCACTGCGGCATCAATGACATTGCCGGTCGCCTGGTCCTCTACGCCCCGGTCATCCGTCGGCTTGAAATCCGGGTCCACCGCCTCCGCTTGGCTTAAGGGTGGCTGGCGGCGCTGGGCATCGCGGCAGAGATTCAGCGCTATCATGCGCAGCCATCCGCCGAATGCCTTGTCATCGCGTAGCCTTTCCAAGTGCTCCCAGGCACGGACGAATACCTCCTGGGTTACATCCTCGGCGACCGATGGGTCAGTCAGCAGGTATAAAGCCAGCCGGTAAATTGTATCCTGGTAGCGGCGGAAGAGCACCTCGAACGCCCGTGTATCGCCAGCCCGTGAGCGCCGCACCAGCTCCGCTGTATCATGTTCGTGCATAGGCAAATAGTACCTTGCTGGCTGGCCTCCATAATATGGACGCATTGACAGCCAAGCAGATTCCACTTAGGCTGATTTTGGTTGGCACGTTGGTGTTCGACAAAGGCCGCAGGGCCACAGTAATGATGTGCCGGGCGTGTGCGGAATGCAGTCCGCCGGGTGATGCTGGCAGCGTCCGCCCGGTGGCGGAACGTGGCAAACTCAGGCCGGGCCGTGCGTGCCTTTTCGCCCCCCGCGTGTAAGTCTCCTGCCGATGGAAGGATGAACGGTACTCGGCAGAGAAGAAGAACACAGACGCGATCAACGCTTGTAGCCCGGAGGACAGTCGTGGTAATCATCCTGCGCTCTGATGTAACGAAGGAACAATACGACAGTATCATTGCCAAGGTGGAGGAACTAGGCTTTACGCCCCATCCTATCGTGGGTGAAGCCAAAACGGTCATCGCCGTTATCGGGGAGAAGACCCCGGACAAGATCGAGATCCTCAGGAGCATGGCCGGGGTGGACCGCATCGTCCCCATCATGCAGCCGTTCAAGCTGGCGGGCATCGAGGTGAAGCCCGAGCCGACAGTGATCGAACTGCCGGGGCCTACGTACATAGGCGGCGAGCGTATAGCCGTGGGAGC
>JALGVG010000105.1:0-4974 GCA_029819875.1 Candidatus Zipacnadia bacterium
ACATGAAAGGATGCCGGATATGGACAGCGATGGACTGCAGTCGCTTCTTGGCGAATTGCCCGTGGTGAGCAGTCACTGTCATCACCTGCCCACCGACCAGCAGCAGAGCCTGGACCTGGACAAGCTGCTGTCACACAGCTACGTGGGATGGTGCGGCCTTGAGCGCGGCTCGACGGCGGCCGAGCGGCAACGGTTCCTCGACCAGGTCGGCTTCAACACCTACTTCGTGTGGCTGTCGAAGGCCGTGGAAGCCCTCTACGGGCTGGGGCCTGTCAGCGCCGACAATTGGGAAGCCCTCTCCGCTGCGCTCAGGCAGGCCCACTCCGACCCCGAGTACCACTTCCGGCTGCTGCGGGAACGATGCCGCTACAAGTTCGCGGTGGAGGACGCCTACTGGAACGCCGGCGACGACTTAGGGCGCCCTGACCTCTTCCATCCTGCCTACCGCATCAATGCCTGGGTGATGAGCTACCGGCCGGGCGCTACCGACCACGGCGGCAACAGCCCCTGGACGCGCCCGGGCTTCGACCCGCACTCGCTGGACGAGTACCTCGACCTGATGGAAGCCGCCATTGAGCAAGCTGTCGCCCACGGTGCCGTGGCCGTCAAGTCTGCGTTAGCTTACGATCGCCCCCTCTCCTTCGACAACCCTGACGTGGAGGCCGCAAGGCGCGCCTTCAGAAGTGACGCCGAGCAGGTAAGCGCGGCCGACCGGCTGGCGTTCGGCGATGTCGTCATGCACCGCATCTGCCGGGCGTGCCAGCGCCTGCAGTTGCCGCTGCAGGTGCACCTGGGGCTGGGCATCATCTCCGGCAGCCGGCCGATGTTCTTTGAGCCGGTCATCGCCAAGTACCCGGAGGTGACCTTCGACCTGTTCCACTGCGGCTACCCGTGGTGTGATGAGCTGGCAGGCATCCTGCACAATTACCCCAATGTCGTGGCCGATTTCTGCTGGCTGCCGCTGATCTCCACCACCGCGGCTGTCTACGCCCTGCACCAATACCTTGAGGTTGTACGAAGCTGCGAGCGCATCGTGTGGGGTGATGACACGTGGACCTCCGAGGAGGCCTACGGCGCATTGCTGGCGTGGGAATACGTGGTGGGACGGGTGCTCGGCGAACGCCTCCAGCAAGGGCTGTGCTCGGCATCGCAGGCCGAGCGCATGGCCGAGAAGTTGATGTACGCCAATGCACAAAAGCTCTTTCAAAGGCCTTAAGACAGGACATCACAATTTCCCTACGCGTTGCAAGCACATGGCAAGGAGGTATCTCTGAGAATGATAACCATCAACAGCGACTTTGAATGCGGCAATGCCAAGAACGTCCAGCAAATCGGCGAGGATCGCTATCGCCTGGAAGTCGTCGGTGACAAGCCCACCTACTGTTACTACTTCTGCTTTGACGCGACAAATGACGCCGAGGCCACCGAGGTGGCCATCGAGGTGTGGCACGACCCGGTCATAAACGACGTGCCGGGCTTCATCTCCCACTTCCCCACCACCATCTGGATACAGCCGCAAGGCTCGCACCGCTACCAGCCGCTTGTGCTGGGCAGTTGTGAAACCCATGACGACCACCTCGTCATTCACTTGCCCATCGGTGCCAAGGAAACCATCCGCGTCACCGATGTGTGGCCGGCCACCTACTCGGACACCTGCGCCTTCTTACGCGACCTGGCCGCCAGCCGCAGCGACCGCTGCGAGCTGTTCACCCTCGGCCGGTCAGTCCAAGGCCGTGACATCCTGGGGGTGCGCTGCGGCACCGCCGGCAAGCCGCGCGTGCTGTGCATCGCCGGCCAGCATCCCATCGAGTTCCCCGGCATCTGGGGTATGCGCGCGATTGCCGACTTCATGACATCACTGCTGCCGGACGCCGTGGCCCTCCGCGAGCAGTTGCTGGTGGAGATTATTCCAATGGTCAACCCCGACGGCACGGTCATGGGGCGCAACGGCTTCAATGCAGAAGACCTGGACATGTACCTGGCGTTCGGCGATGACCCCGCCGCGGCCGAGCCGCAGGCCCATGAAAGTAAGCTGCTGTGGCGCAAAGCCGCGGACGAACGCCCTGCCCTGTGGATGAACATTCACTGCTACCTGGGGTGGCGCAACAATGCCGAGTACCCCTATGACGGCTGGTATGAAGTGAAAGACCCCGTGTTCAGCGACGCGGCCCAGGCCCGCCTCTACCAGGCGCTGTGCGACACCATGCGGCTGCAGACCACCGCACCCTCCACTCACATAGTGGCAGCCACCCACTCGCCGGCCACCATGGAATATCAACTGGCTAGCCGCTTTGACATCCCCCACGTCTTCTACGAAATCAACGGCGCCACTGCCGGCCCGTACGGGGCGGGCCGCCGCGCCCTGGAGGTATTCCGCGCCGCAATGCAAACACTGCTGTTTTACGTCGCGCACACGTAGAGTGCCGCAAGTCGAAGGCGACAGCAGTGAGGGAAGGATTCTGAGCGGGTAGCGGGAAAAAGCACTGTAACACAGTTAAATCCTACCTTGTAGAGGCACAGCCATGACCAAGATCGTAGTGACTGACTACATCGAACCTGACCTGAAGTGGGAAGAAGAGCAACTGAGCCAGTTGCCGGATGTGGAGTTTGAATATCACCAGCTCAAGTTCGCACCGCAGGAGGAGCTTATCGCCGCGGTCAAGGACGCTGACGTAGTAGTGGTGAACATGGCGCCGTTTCCGGCCGAGGTCATCGAGGCCCTGGAGCGGTGCAAGCTGATTATCCGCCACGGGATAGGATATGACAACGTGGACACGGCGGCATGCACGCGCTGCGGCATCCGGCTGGCCAATGTGCCCGACTATTGCGCCACCGAGGTGGCCGAGCACACCCTGGCGCTGATGCTGGCCTGCGTGCGCAAGATAATGCAGGGCCGCAAGCTGCTCGAGGACTGCAGCGCCGCCGGGCAGTGGGACTTCACCCCCCTGGGCAAGATATACCGCTTCGAGGGCAAGACCGTGGGCATCGTCGGGTGCGGGC
Source organism: Candidatus Zipacnadia bacterium (assembly GCA_029819875.1). Lineage (GTDB taxonomy): Bacteria > Armatimonadota > Zipacnadia > Zipacnadales > Zipacnadaceae > JALGVG01. The sequence continues at coordinate 3,001 of JALGVG010000105.1, forward strand.
GCATCGGAGGGCGCGTGTACAGGATGCTGGGCGGCTTCGGTGTCAGGCGCATGGTCGTGGACCCCTACATTGATAACCGCCAGATGGGAGCACTGGGCATCACCGAGACGTACACGCTGGAGGAGATGCTACCCCAGGCCGACTTTGTCACCATCCACACACCACTTAACGACGAAACACGGGGGATGTTCGACGAGCCGCAGTTCAAGTTGATGAAACCCACCGCCTATCTGATCAACACGGCGCGGGCGGGAATGGTGGTCACCGATGCCCTCATCAAGGCCTGCAGGGAGGGCTGGATCGCCGGAGCGGGCATTGACGTCTACGACAAGGAACCACCGCCGCCGGACCTGGAGTTGTTCAACCTCCCCAACGTGACCTTGGCCCCTCACCTGGGCTGGGCCTCCGAGGAGGCAGGCTGGGACATTCGGGTCAAGATCCTCGACGATATCCGCGCGTTCTTGCGCGGCGAGCCGCCAAGATACACCGTGAACACGGAGATCGACCAGGTGTTGGGCGGCAAGGTGTACCGCGAGGTATAACGAAGTCCGCTCCCGGCAAAAAGAGAGTACCAGAGGGGTGACCCTAGGGTCACCCCCGGAAAACGCCGCAATTCAGCCGTTTTCGGCAGTTCCAGAGGCGAGTCAGTTAGTCAATGGAGGTAGTTTGTAATGTCCAAATACAACCTTCCCGGCCCCAAGTCAGCCGAATACCTGGCAATGTCAAAGCAATATGAACCGGGCTGCACCAGTGACCAGGCGCCGATAGTGTGGGAAAGCGCCCAGGGAGTGCGCGTCAAGGACGTGGACGGCTACGAGTACCTGGACTGGACCAGTGGGGTGCTGGTGACCAATGTCGGCCATTGCCATCCACACCACGTGAAGGCCATCCAGCAAGCGGCGGCCAAGCTGATGAACTGCTACGACTTCCCCACCGTCGAGCGCGTGACACTGGCCAAGCGGATTGTGGAGTTGATGCCCGATAACCTGGACACGTGCTTTATGCTTACCACCGGCTCGGAGGCGACCGAGGCGGCGATGCGGGTGGCCAAGCGCTACCAGGGCAAGCACGAGGTGATAAGCTTTTACGGCGGCTTTCACGGGCGCACATGGGGCGCAATGTCAATGGCCGGCAACCAGGGCACCAAGAGGGGCTGGGGGCCGCTGATGCCCGGTTGCGTGTACGCCCCCTACCCTTACTGCTATCGCTGCTGGTTCAAGAAGGAGCCTGAAACCTGCGGGCTTTTTTGCCTTGAATTCCTGGAGACAGTGCTCAAGACCCAATCGATCGGCGACGTGGCGGCGCTCATCATCGAGCCGTACCAGGGCGGGGCGGGCTTCATTTTCCCGCCGCCGGGCTACCTGAAAGCACTACAGCAATGGGCCGAGGAGCATGACATTCTTTTCATCCTCGACGAGGTGCAGGCAAGTTTCGGGCGCACGGGCAAGATGTTCGCCTTCCAGCACGAGGACCTGCGCCCCAACCTGCTGTGCCTGGGCAAGGGCATCGGATCCGGAATGCCCACCGCGGCACTGGTCGCCGAATCGCGCATCATGAACATCCTCGCCCCCGGCGAGATGTCCTCCACCACGGGCGGCAATCCACTGTCGTGCGCGGCCGCACATGCAGTGCTTGATATCATGCAAGAAGAAGACCTGCCGGGCAACGCCGCGCGCGTGGGCGCCTACATCAAGCAGCGGCTCACCAGCCTAGTCAACGAGGTGGAGGTGCTCGGCGACGTGCGCGGCATGGGGCTGGTGATGGGCATGGAGTTCGTCAAGGACAAGGAATCAAAGGAGCCGGCGCCGGATGTCACCCGCGAGTTCATCAAGCGTTGCTGCGAGGCCGGAGTGATCGTGGGCAAGGTGGGGCTGTGGGGGAACGTGATTCGCGTGGCACCGCCCCTGGTCATCACCATGGAAGAGGCCGAGGAGAGCTGCGACATCGTCGAGGGCGTGCTGCGCTCCCTGTGAG
>JALGVG010000105.1:4994-13891 GCA_029819875.1 Candidatus Zipacnadia bacterium
GGCGTCAACTCGGCAACAGGAAGTGGCCGTGCGTCTGGGTGATGGCATCCACCACCAGCCATGCCACCATCATCACGATGTCGCCGAAGATGACCCCCAGGAAGAAGCTGTTGGCGCGCAGCACGGCCTTGTGCCCCCCGTACCTGGTGATGACGACCTTGACCACCCATGCAATGAGAATGGAGAACCATAGCCTGTGCATGGGGTAGGTCTGCATCATGATGAAGCCGACGGGGTGGAAGGGGAACCACAAAAACAGCCCGCGGAGCCGGAATATCACAAGCGTGAGGATAAATCCCGTGGCCAGCCCTGCCAGCGCCTGGGCGGAGGGGCCCGGCGTGGGATTGGCAAGCATGCCTTGGAGGCGGTTGAAGCCACCGGGCCCGGCGCCCTTGACGAACCACGGGTCGCAGGCCAGCCCCCCGTAAGTATACAGCAGGCGCAGGTTCATGTAGTAACAGATGCCCAGCGACAGAGCCGTGGCGGCTACAAGCCCCCACAGCAGGCGATGGTGATCCAGGCCGCCGACGGCGGCGATCTTGGCGCTCTGCAGGAAGCTGGGCATGATGAAGGCGCGCTGGTCGATCATGAACGACCATTCAAAGAAGGTGCTGATGGTCAGGTCGCGCGCCGCAACGTTCCTGGTACCGACGGCAAGCCGCAGCATGTCCAGCGGCGAGTTGTACGACTGCACGAACAGCAGGCCCGATTCGCACACCACCTTGGACAGCACGGTGCACAGCACGATGTAGTAAGCCACCAGGTAGGCGGCGGCACCCAATGACGCCCCCGCGGCGTTGAGCCAGGTGAGCATGCCGCTGACGACTATCAGCAGCCCCAGCAGTGTCCAACGCGGGGAAAGGGGCTCGTTGCCGGCGGCCGGGGCGCCGGCGACAGCCCGGCGCCACAGCAGCCCGAAATATCTCCTGCCCGCCCACAAGGACAACGCCAGGTAGGCAAACTGTCCGCCGGGCGGCTGAAGCCCCAGCCAGGCCGGGTCGCCGGAAAAGGTCCGCACCACCCCGGACCTGTAGCCCACCAGGTAGGCCACCAGCCTTTGCAGCTTGGTGAACCAGTAGAAGAACCACAGCGAGAAAGAGACCTCGCTGCGCAGCAGGAAGCTGACGCCGATGACCGAGGGGTAGATATTTCCCGGCACCCAGCCCACTGCCCTCAGCGGCTGCTCGCGGAATATCCGTGAGAAGTCGTACTCCAGTTTGAACCCCGGAAATGCCGGGTAGTAAAAGTGCAGGCCCGCGAGCAGTTGGACGAACACCACGATGCCGAACCCCAGCCACATCAACCTATCGTGGAAAAAGGTGCCCGACCTGCCGGGGTCATCGGCGCCGGAGGTCATCTCCAGGGGGAGTGCAACCAGGGGAAATGAGAGCTTTTCGTAGTCAACCCACTGCCTGGCGAGGATGACCGAAAGCAGCATCATCAACCCGTAAGCCAGCAGCGTCAACACTCCCCAGGCTGCCAGCGTCGGCATCCATTCGCCGTATGGGATCGGCCGGCCGGGCGGCAACCCCTCGTAAAAGTAGCGGATGGCGGCGGGGCTATGAGGCGTCAGCCAGGAGGGGATATAGTCAAAGAACAGCTCTCGCCACTTGTTGGCGGCGGTGGCGTAGTAGTGTGGTGCCACCACTACGGACATGAATACATTTTCCGCGCCATGGCCGGGCACCAGCGTTGAGAACAGCAGCATACAATAGATTGTCAACAGTTCGCGGCGGCTGAATCCCGCCCGCTTGCCGACGGCCCGCAGCAGAGGATTGATGACCAACACCAGGACCAGCAACAAAAACACGGCACCCGGGGGCAGGTGCTGGCCGCCCATGAACGTGCAGCTAAGAAACAAGTCAACGTAGGGAATACAGACGCTCAGGCCGACGGACAACAACAGGCCGACCACGATGCTGCGGGCCGTTACGCCGCCACGTTCAAGCACGCCGACCGTTTGGGATCGAGGGCGGTGCGAACTTGCGGTCATCACGGTTGTAAACTCATCCGGCGTATAGTCCGAGGGCGGCAGGGCGAACGGCGCAAGGCGCTCTAGCCGCCGGCTTGCGCCAGCCCGTCCATCGCCGCAACAAATACCCTGATGCCGTTGCGGGTATTGCGATAGGGGCCACTGAAGGCGCCGTTGAACTCGTAAAAGACACTAGGCACATCATGCTGCCGGGCCAGTTGATAACAGAGGTTGTCCGCAGACAGTTCGCTGGGCCGGTAGCGAGACGAAAAAGCGTCGGTGGAAAAGATGACATGGTCGTTTATCATTCGATAGCTGCGCGCCGCCTGCGGGGAGAATACCTCCTCGAAGTCGGGGATCATGTAAATGCCCTCCCCGGGTGGGTCCTGGTGGTGGTAGCCGCCCATGTAGCAATGGAAGTTGAACACCAAGGCCAGGGGGCCGGCGACCGCATGCTCCCACAGCAGGCGGGCTTCGACACTGCGGAAGTCACCGGCGGCGGCACCCCCGAAGTCAAGAAACAGGTCCACCCCCGAGGCGTTGAAGCAGGGGTTGCCCAGGTCCAGCCCGTCGGGATTGACGTGCGCGAAGCACTCAAAGCAGTACTCTTCCAGCAGGGCTTGGGCCTGAGGGAGGCTGGAGGTCAGGTAGTCAATGATGCCGCGCACCGCCCAACTGGAAGGGGTCTCGATGGGGTGCTGGGAAGCGATAATCAACACCCGCCTGGCACCTGTGCCGATGCGCAGGTAGCCGATAGGCCGGCCCTGGGGGGTAGAGCCGATAGTGTGGTAGCTGCATAGATCCGGCAATGCCGCGGCCCGCTCCTGCAGCATCTTCAGCCAGTTGGCGGCGGTGAGGGGATGATGGCTGCTGACATATTCGACGGGATGTTCCACCAGCCAGGTGCGCAAGCGGATAAAGTCGCGTCGCCATTCCACCAGGTGCCCCGGCACCGGCCGCCAGCTTCCCACGTCGGTGGTAAAAGGCCCCTGGGGAGAGTGCCAGAGCGTGGCAGGGGAGAAATGGCTGGCCAGGATGCGGCGACTTTGCGGCAGGTAGTCCTGGTCAGGGTAGATGTCGATTATGGCCTCGTCGCTGTAGCCTTCAAACTCGATGCGGAAATGAAAGTAATTCTCGTAGATGTACTTATCGCGCCTCATTTGCAGGGCAAAGTGGGCATCATCCAGTTGCGTAATCCCCTTGCCGCTGCCGGTCACGAAATCGGTGGTGACTTTCATGTTCCTTACCCTCTGGAGGAAGTGGGATTGGCATGCACGGGTAACTTCGTTGCGTGCACTCACCTGCCCTGCACGGCGCCTAGCCGCGCTGCGATCGTGTGTGTTGCCGCCTGCGGGGCGCAGTACGCCCCGCGTGTTTTCGCTTCACGATGCGCGCGCCTGCGCGACGGCTGCCTGTCCCAGGTCATAGGCTTGCTGCATGATGTCGGGCATATCCTTGACCGCGCCCCAGCGGCGCACCGTGACATCCAGTTCCATAAGCTCCTTGACCTTGAAGTGCCGGGCCCACACGCGAATCGGCTCCAGCACCCAGCGGCCCTCGCCGGGCATCGTATGCGTAGTAATGGCAATCCATACTTGGCCGCGGAGGGCGTCCAGCAGTTGGCGGTCAACGTAGCGCGTGGAGAGGCGATCCACGAAGCATTTCATCTGTGCGGTGACACCCTGCCAGTAGACGGGGCTGGCCCAGATTACGATGTCGGCCGCCATCAGCTTGGCCGCCGTGGCGGGCCAGTCATCGTCGGCGCGGTCGTCACGGCGCTGCTTGAAGTCGTCCACCATGGGACCGATGGGGCGGATATTCAGGTCGTCCAGGTATATCTTCTCCACTTGGCAGCCTTGCTCCCGGCAGGCGCGCAACACCTCGGTGGCCAGCAGGTCGGTATTGCCTTCCTTGCGGGGGCTGCCCAGCAATGCTATCGCTTTCATCGTCAACCTCCTGGTATCTGCTTGCAACAAGGTAACCGACAGGGTGATATTACTATATTTCGCCGCCCGGTAGAAGAGCTGTCGCCGACCGCGGGGCTTGGCGGCGAAACTTGGCACGGCTGGTGATGCAGAGGTAGATAACCAGGATGCGGCGAACAAACCAACACTGCTGTAAAACTGCGAGAACGAGGTGTCTAAGACAATGCGCTTTGAGGAATTCAGTGGAACAGCGTACGAGATCGGAGTACAAAAAGGGCAGCGCTGCCGCGACAAGATCGTGGCATGGGTTGAGCACATGTACCAGTGGTGGGAACGCGACTGGAACGTGACCGAAGAGCAATTGAAGCCTATCTATGAACGGTTGCGTACCAACTCGGAAAAGATGTATCCGGAGATGCTGGCCGAGATGGACGGCATTGCCGACGGCGCCGGCCTTAGCCGGGAGCAGGTGTTGTTACACAATCATTACGCCTACCTGTGGTGCACCATTGGGGCAGAGCCACGGGGCGGGCAGTGTTCGGCGCTGGGCTATGTCAGCAGCCCGCAGGGGCCTATCCTGGGCCAGAACCTGGACATCGGCTCCGGGGACTTTTACTTCTGCGAGCTGACACGGCCGACCAATGGCTATGCCGTGCTGTCGGACGGCTGGTACGGCATGTGCTTCAGCGACACCGGCCTCAATGAACACGGCTTGGCGGTCGGCACCTCGGCGCTGGGCTGCAAGCCGCGTCCCGAGGATTGGGAGACGGGCATTCACAACCACTTCTTTACGCGGCTGATCCTGCGCAATTGCAAGAACGTCTCGGAGGCGATTGCCTACCTGCAGGACAATGGGCCCATGATCCCCGCGCGTCTGGGCAAGAACTACCTGCTGGTGGACTGGGAGGGGGACATAGCCGTGGTGGAGCGAGGCCAGGATGTGGCTGCTGTCCGGCGAGAGCACCGAGGCGTGATGGCGGTCACCAACTTCTGCCTGCACGAAGACATGATAAAGCTGATGGACGACAGTACCGAGGAGCGCCGCGCCGGCCTCAAAAACGCCGCTGACCGCCACGCGCGCATCATGCAACTGTTCGCTGACGCCGGCAGCGAGGGCAGCCTGGAGCTGATGAAGAAAACCTTGCGCTGGCACCCCATGCCCGGAACGTTGTGCAGGCACGAGGGCAGCGATCCGACCGGCTACACGCGGCTTTCGCTCATCGCCCTGCCCCACGAGCGCAAGTTGTACATCAGCGACGGCCCGCCATGCCGCAACGACTACGATGTGTTTGAGCTTAAACCTTAAAGGCTCAGCGGGTGTCACGATGGTGGTGGCAATGAATGTTTGCCGTGCGGTTGGATGTTGTGGCGGGGAAACAGGAGGTTCAAAAAAACGATGACCAATAGGCGCCGGTGGCTTGTACTGCTGACGACGGGGGTAGTGTTGGCGGCGGCCGCTGGCTGGACCGAACCGCTGGTCAAGACCCTGGACAACGGCGCGCAGGTGATAGTGGAGGAGAATCACGCGGCGCCGGTGGTGGCCGTGCGGTTCTACGTGGGCACCGGGGCGGCCTTCGAGGGCAAGTGGTTGGGGGCGGGCATCAGTCACTTCGTGGAGCATTGTTGTGACAAGGGCACGCCGACCCGCACCGCCGCCGAGATCGAGGACCTCGTCCAGCGGCTGGGCAACAACGCCAATGCGTACACTTCCAAGCGCGTCACCTGCTATCACATCACCACGGCGTCGAAGTTCGTCGGCGAGGCCATTGACCTGCTGGGCGACTACGTGCTGGGGGCGACATTCCCCCCGCAGGAGGTCGAGATCCAACGCGGCGTGATCCTGCGGGAGATCGCCCGGGGGGACGACGACCCCGGCCGCCTGCTGTACAACCTGTTTGCCGAGACGATGTTTCGTACCAGCCCCCAGCGCTACCGGGTCATTGGATACGAAGAGCAGTTCAAGGCCGTCACGCGCGACGAGCTGGCTGCTTACCACCACGAGCGCTATACGCCCGATAACCTGGTAGTGGCAGTGGTCGGCGATGTCAAGGTCGGCGAGGTCTTGGAAATGTTGGCAAGGGCGGTGGGCAAGTACCCGCGGCGGGCAGCGCCCAGCGTGGTGATACCCGCCGAGCCGCCCCCGGCCGGCGTGCGCCGCCGGGTGATGGAACGGCAGGGCCTGCAGCGCGCCTACCTGATGATGGGGTTCCGCACCGTTGACCTGTTCAGCGCCGACATGTATCCGCTTGACGTGGCCTCCTATATCTTGAGCAATGGCGCCACCTCGCGGCTGGTGCGGCAGTTGCGCGACAACCAGGGGCTGGTGGACAGCATCTGGACATGGTCGGACACGCCGGACTACGCGGCCGGCAGCTTCGTCATCGGCGCGGTCCTGGACCCGGCTAACCTGGAGCGCGCCGAGGCTAGCATTATCGAGCAACTCGACCGCCTCAAGCACCAAAAAGTGAGCGCGGTGGAGTTGCGGCGGGCCAAGAAGCAAAAGGAGGCTGAACTGGTATTCGCCCGCGAAACCGTGGAGGGGCGCGCCGAGCAGCTTGCCTACGACCTGTTGCTGACCGGAGACGCCGACTTCAGCCGCCATTACGTCGAACGCATCCAGCAAGTGAACGCGGAAGACATCCGGCGCGTGGCCCGCAAGTACTTCGACTTCGACCGGCGGGTGGTGTGCATATTGCGGCCGCCGGCCGCTCCGGCCAAGAGGCATGGGAAGCCCTCCAAGGCCGGCGGACGGCTGGTCCGGGCGGTGTTGGACAACGGCTTGCGCGTTATCATAAAATCCGACCCGCAGGTGCCGACCGTGCACATCGCCACCGCAGCCGAGGCCGGCCTGCGCTGCGAAACGCCGCAGACCAGCGGAATTACGCGGCTGATGGCCAAAATGCTGCTGCGCGGCACCACGAGCCGCACGCGCCAGCAGATTGCCGACGCCTTCGAGTCGCGCGGAGGCAGCATCGGCGCCTTTTCCGGCCGCAACAGCTTCGGCATCACGGCCCAGGTGCTGCCGGCTGACGCCTCGCGGGCGCTGGAGGTGGTGGCCGACTGCCTGCAGCGGCCGAACTTCCCGCAGTCAGAGCTGGAACGGCTGCGGCAGCTTACCCTGGCAGCCATCAAGGCGCAGGAGGATGACGTGGATGCCGTGGCCTCCAAGCTGCTGCGCCAGACACTGTTCACCGTGCATCCGTACCGCAACCAGGAGATCGGCACTGCGGAAAGTATCAAGGCACTGACCCGCGAGGCCGTTAAGCGGTATTGGAGGCAGGTGTGTCGGCCCGAACGGATGGTGCTGGCGGTGCTTGGCAACGTGGATGCCGAGGCAGCCATGCAGCAGGTCAAGGCGCTGTTCGGCGGTTGGCGGCCGCAGGCCGTCGAGCCTGTCGCAGAGCCGCCGCAGGAGCCGCCCATTGAGCAGCGACGCGAGAAGACGGCGCATCGTGCCCAGCAGCAGGCCATCGTCATGTACGGGTTTATCGGGCCGCGGGTCGCCGACCCTGACCGCTATGCCGCCGACGTGATGAGCGCGGTGTTTGCAGGGGCCGGAATGCCCGGCGGGCGCCTGAACACGGCATTGCGGCGCCGGCAACTGGTGTATGCCACCTACGCTTACGCGGTGCGGGGAATCGACCCCGGCTACTATGCCGTGTACGCGGCCACGCCGCCGGACAAGGTGGCGCAGGTGCGCGGCATTATCGAGGGGATTATTCGACAATTACAGAGCGAGCCGGTCAGCGCCGAGGAGCTGCAACGCGCCAAGGAGATGTGCATCACAAGCCATGATATCAGCCTCAGTCATCCCGCTTCGCTGGCGCAGTCAATAGCCCTGGACGAATTGTACGGGCTGGGCTATGATGAGATCACACGCTACAGCCAGCGGATAGCGGCGGTGACAGCCGGCGAGGTTCAACAGCAGGCGCGGCGGCTGCTGGACCTGGATCATTGCGCGGTTGTCGTTACGATGCCACCTGCTGACTAGGAGGTTTGTGCCAGGCGATGCAACAGCGCGACTATGGCAGCTTGATAGTCGAAGAGATTGCCACAATCATCCGCGAAACCGACCCCGACGAGATGCTGGCGCTTGTTGGGGCGATACTTGAGGCCAACCGCATCTTCGTGGCGGGTGCAGGGCGCAGCCGGTTGATGATGCAGGCATTTGCCATGCGCCTGATGCACGTGGGCCTGCAATCATACGTGGTGGGCGAGACGGTGACGCCGAGCATCGAACCGGGGGACCTGTTGATAGTCGGCTCGGGGTCGGGGCGGACGAGGATAACGCTGGCCATCGTGGAGGCGGCAAACAGCGAGGGGGCGCGCACCTGTGCCATCACCGGCCACGCTGATTCTCCTGTCGCACGCCGTTGTGACCTGGTACTGCACCTGCACGCGCCGGTAATCGTCCCCCAGGCCAAGCGGCGCTCGCAGCAGCCGCCGGGGTCGCTGTTCGAGCAATGCCTGCTTATCACCTGCGAGACGCTGATCATGCACTTGATGGAGCGGCTGGGGACCACCGAGGAGCAGATGCGCGCCCGGCACACCAAGCTGGAGTAGGGGGCGGATGCTTGGGGAATCATAGTTGACGCAAACGGTATCAATGCATATAATTCGATTATGTAACGGTAACCCGGGCCGCCACGGTGAGGTCGTGCGGCCCGCTTGTCTATCGGGAGGTACAAGGTGGTGCGGCAAATTCTGCGGGACATAAGGGCTGCCCGGGAGCGCGATCCGGCCGCGCGCAGTAACCTGGAGATATTGCTGTGCTACAGCGGCCTGCACGCCATAATCGCCCACCGCATCAACCACCGGCTGTGGAACTGGGGGTTCAAGCTGCTGGCGCGGCTCGGCTCGCAGGTGGCAAAGTTTTTCACCGGCATCGAGATCCACCCGGGCGCCAAGATCGGAAGCGATTTCTTTATCGACCATGGAACAGGGACCGTTATCGGGGAGACAGCGGAAATCGGTAACGGCTGTACCTTGTTTCACGGCGT
>JALGVG010000106.1 GCA_029819875.1 Candidatus Zipacnadia bacterium
AACCGTTGGCTTCTACATGTGCCTGAACCGCCGCTGATATGTTCCGCAGACGATTACCGGCCACGGCTTGTTCAATCCCTTTGTAAAGGGCTTCCCGAGTCGCCTTCACCAGTCGCTGTGCCTGGCTGTCAACCTCCCCCAGCATGATGGTAATGGCGGCGTCGCCATGGTATCCGTCTACGCATGCCCCTAAGTCGATGCCCAGTATTTTCCCCTCCGGCAAAGGCACATCGTTTGGAATGCCATGGACTACGACATCGTCCAATTCCACACATATTGTCGCCGGGTAGCCGCGGTAACCAAGGAACGAAGGAACAGCCTCATGGCTACGGATATATTCCTCGGCCAGCTTGTCAAGTTCCAACGTCGTCATTCCCGGGCGGGCGGTCTCCGCCAACAGTTGCAGTGTCGCCCCCACCACCTGCCCTGCCCGTCGCATTGCATCCAATTCACTGTCTGTTTTGCGTGTAACTTGAATAGAATGACGCTTTCTACCATACATTCAAAAACGCCTCGCAGGCGCATGCAAGTCAATCAGAGCACTTAATGCCCTGCAACATCCGCTGCCGGACTTCGCTGATAGACCCTTCCCCCGGCACGCTGACCAGTTGGCCTCTGTCTGCATAATACGGTATCAACGGGTCAGTCTGTTCATGATAGACGCGCAGCCGCTCGGCGATGGCTTCCTTGCGGTCATCAGGGCGTTGATATATCTCCCCACCACAAATGGGACACTTGTCGCCCACGTCTACGTTGTCACTGGCCACATGGAATATCGCGTTGCACTGCCGGCACATCCGCCGGCCGCTGAGTCGCCGCATGATTTCCTCGTCGTCCACGATGATGTTGATCACGCACGGCTTGGCAAGGTGCAATTCTTCAACCAGTGCGCTGAGCGCCTCGGCTTGCTTGAGTGTTCGCGGAAAACCGTCAAGCAAGAAACCCCGCTTGCAGTCGGGTTCCTGCACCCGCTCGCGCACAATACCGATTACCAGGTCGTCCGGGACGAGCTTGCCGGCGTCCATGTACTGCTGGGCCTGCCGCCCCAACTCCGTTCCCTTTGCCACTGCTTCACGTAACATATCGCCGGTCGAGATGTGAACGATACCGAACTTTTCTACCAGCGCCTCGGCCTGAGTGCCCTTTCCTGCCCCTGGTGGCCCTAGCAAGATGAAGTTATGCTGGGTCATATTTGGTTACCCCTCTTCCCGCTGCACGTATGCGGCCTCGGAGGCCGTCTCGTACCAACAATTATCTAGGACAGGAAACCCCGATACTGGCGCATCAACAGTTGGGCCTCTATCTGCTGCATGGTGTCCAGCGCCACGCCGACCACGATCAGCAGTGAGGTGCCCCCGACCAGGCCGAAGGTTCTGACGCCGGTTATCGGCCCTACGTAGTACTGCATTATCGCAATGACACCCAGGAACAGGGCGCCGGCAAGGGTAATACGATATAGAATCTTGTCAAGGTAGTCGCGGGTACGCTCCCCTGGGCGGATGCCGGGGATAGCGCCCCCGTTCTTCTGCAGGTTCTCGGCGATCTGCTCGGGATTGAAGGTGACCGCCGTGTAGAAATAGGTGAACAGTATGACCAGGACAAAGTACAAGAACGATGCGAAATGGTTATTGACTCCAGGCTGCGTGTAATGGATAAGCGCATTGATTGCGTTACGCACCGCGTCCTCGCTGATATGCATCCTGCTCACGAAGTTAACCACCGCGCTAGAGCCAAGGAATTGCGCGATGGTAGCCGGGAACATGGACACGGAAATTGCGAAGATTATCGGAATAACGCCGGCCTGGTTTACGCGCAATGGCAGGAAGCTGGATTGTCCGCCGTAGATGCGGTTGCCCTTCACCCGCTTGGTGTACTGGACAGGTATCTTGCGCTCCGCCTGCTGGACCTTGACGATAAAGTAAACGGTAGCCAGGAAGATGGCCAGCAGCAGGGCGATATTGGCAATTGTTATTTCCCGCCCCTGCAGCAGCTTGTAAGTCTGCGCCGCCTGCTGGGGCAAACTGACGATGATGCCCACGAAAATGATGAGCGAGACGCCCTGCCCAATGCCGCGTTCCGTGATGCGGTTGCCGATGTACATCAGGAACATCGAGCCGGCGGTCATCATCAGGATTGCGAAAATCGCATCAAAACGCGTACCGATGAAGGCATTCCAGCCGCGGAACATCGCCAACATTCCTGCACCCTGTAAGACCGCCAAGGCAACAGTCAAGTAGCGCGTCCAGGCCTGGATCTTTCGCTGTCCCCACTCACCCTCCTTCTGCAATTCTTCCAGCGACGGGATGGCCATTACCAAGAGCTGGAAGATAATGGAGGCGTTGATGTAGGGCATGATGCCCAATGACAAGATCGAAAAGCGCTTCAGCGAGCCGCCCACGAAGACATTGAGCAGTTCCATGAGGCCGCCGCCTTCGAAGAACTTCTTCAACTGTTCTCGGTCGATGCCCGGCAGGGGAATGTGCGCACAAAAAACATATACAGCGAACATGGCAAACACAAACAGTATGCGCTTGCGCACATCCGGCAGCCTCATAGCCGTGGCCAGGCCCGCGAGGCGCTCTTTCATTGCCCTATCACCTCGACCGTGCCGCCCGCATCTTCAATCTTTTTCCTGGCAGTAGCGCTGAAGGCGTGTGCGCGCACTGTCAGCGGCTTGGTAAGTTCGCCCTCGCCCAGTATCTTCAGCCCGTCACGCAACTTACTGACCAGCCGTGCCTGCAGCACCACCTGGGGATCGATTTTCGCACCCGCCTCAAAGCGTTCTAGCTGGGCGACATTTACCACTGCCATTTCCTTGCGGAAGATGCCGATATTATGGGCGCGATTGCTGCGACCGCGCAGGGCCGGGATCTGCCGGTAAATCGGGCTGCTTCCACCCTCCAGGCCCAGGCGTACCTTGCCCCGGCCACGATACTTCTGGCCCTTTTGCCCCCTGCCGGCAGTCTTTCCGCGCCAACCGCCCAGGCCGCGGGCAGCCCTCTTGCGCCGCTTGCGGCGTGCTACATTAGGTTGCACTTGTGTCAGATTCATCGTCTGCTCCTCGACAACCAGCCAAAGACTATACTATCTGCTCAGAATTGTAAACCTGCTTCCCTGGCGGCATCCGCCAGAGCCTTGATCTTACCGAAATACGGCCACCCTGCGCGGTCAAACACCACCTGGGTGATACCCTTGGCCAGGGCGCGCTCGGCAATGGCCTTGCCCACTGCACGGGCGGCCTCCATATTGGAGGTGCTTTGCAGGCCCTCGGTAACGGCCGATTCGCGGGTGCTGGCCGCAACCAGCGTGTGGCCGGCATCGTCATCAATAACTTGCGCGTATATATGTTTCAGTGTCTTGGTGACGCATAAACGCGGCCGCTGCGCCGTGCCGTGGATCTTACCGCGGACCCGAACATGGCGACGCCGCCGACGCTCTACCTTCGTAAGTTTCGCACTCACTGTGTCGCACCTTCCTGCTGTCAATGCAAACGGCTGATGGCTGGTTTAATTCAGCAAACTAGCGGCTAAGCTAAGCGGCACCGACCTTGGCTGCCTTGCCGGCCTTGCGCCGCACTTGTTCGCCGGCATAGCGGATACCCTTACCCTTGTAAGGTTCGACCTTGCGCACGGCCCGTATTTCAGCGGCGACCTGCCCGACCAGTTGCTTGTCAATGCCGCGCACTATGATGTTGGTGTTGCCTTCTACCTGGAACTCGATGCCGGCAGGCGGCTCAATAACTACGTCGTGGCTGTAGCCGACCCGCAAGCGCAGGTTGGAACCGTCCATCTCGGCTCGATAGCCCACGCCTTGAAGCTCCAGGCGCTTTTCAAAGCCTTGGGCCACCCCTTCGACCATGTTCGCCAGCAGGCTGCGCGTAAGCCCGTGCAGCGCACGATGCTGGTTGGAATCTGAAGGCCGCTTGACGGTGACTACCTTGTCCTGCACTTCGATAATCATGTCAGCCGGCAGCTGCTGGGTAAGCTCCCCTTGCGGCCCGCTGACGGTGACCAGATTGCCTTCAGCGATTGTAATATTGACATTATCGGGCAGTTGTATTGGGCGTTTTCCAATACGCGACATACGAGCTCTCTCCCTGTATCCGAGACATCCACCAAACTTCTACCAAATATACGCCAGCACTTCGCCGCCGATCCCGCGCTTGCGCGCTTCCCGGTCGGTCATCACGCCTTGGCTGGTAGAGATTACGGCGATACCCAAGCCGTTGAGTACGCGGGGCAGCTCGTCTTTGCCCACGTACACCCTGCGCCCGGGCTTGCTGATACGCTTGAGGCCGTTAAGTACGGGCTTGCGATCCTGGTCGTACTTGAGCCTGATGCGCATCTCCCGTCCCTTGGCCACGAGCTGATAGCCCCGCACAAATCCCTCTTCGTGCAGGATGTTGGCAAGTTCTATCTTCAGCTTGGACACCGGCACCCGCACACTGGGGTGCCCTGCAGCGGCTGCGTTTCTAAGCCGTGTAAGCATGTCTGCTATTGGGTCGGTCAAAGCAGCCATCTAGTTACCTACCTCCTGATACATCCTGTGGCACCATGCGTTCAAACCCCACTTGCGTCCTACGGATGTTCGGCGACAAGTGCTCCTGCTCCCGCAGACTACCAACTTGATTTCCTAACGCCGGGTATGTTACCGCGCAGGGCATTTTCACGGAAGCAGATGCGACAGATGCCGAACTTGCGCATATAGCCCCGGCGCCGGCCGCACAATGCGCATCTGTTATAGGCCCTGGTACGGAATTTCGGCGTCTTTTGCTGTTTTACAATCCATGATTTCTTGGCCACGCTCTTACTCCTCCTGCGCTAATCCTCCTTGCGACTACCTGCACAAGGCAGGGACCATCACTTACGTGCGCGCCCTCAAAGGCAGGCCCAGACCGCGCAACAGCGCTTCAGCTTCCTCGTCACTTTGCGCAGTAGTGACAATGGTGATGTCCATACCGCGACTTTTCTCCACGTCATCATAAGACAGTTCCGGAAAGATCAAGTGATCGGTAATTCCCAGGCTGTAGTTTCCTCTTCCATCAAATGAATCCGGCGGCAAGCCGCGGAAGTCACGGATGCGCGGCAGGGCCAGGCTTATGAGCCTGTCAAGGAACTCCCACATCCGGTCGCCCCGCAACGTCGCCCGGCATCCGATCGGCATACCCTTGCGAATCTGGAATGCCGCGATGGACTTCTTGGCCCGCGTAATGCAAGGCCGCTGTCCCAATATTATCGCCAGCTCCGCGACCGCCCGCTCCAGCGTTTCGATCTGCCCGCGCGCTTCACCCACGCCCATGTTGACGCAGATCTTCTCCAGGCGCGGTGCCTGCCACACGTTCTTGTACCCGAAACGCTCCATAAGCTGGTTGCGAACCTGCTCCTCATACAGTTGCTTGAGTCTGGGTTTGTAAGCCATCTTTGTCGCCTACGCTTTCACTGGCCGCCAACTGCCGCGACGTCATCGCCGCGCCGGCGGCTCGGCAGCTGTGATTCTACTCGTCAATCTGGCGGTTGCACCGCTTGCAGTAGCGGACCTTGTGCCCGTCCTCGCGCAGCCGGTATCCGACCCGCGTGGGTTTGTCGCAAGCCGGGCAGATCAGCATCACATTGGATACGTGGATAGGCCCCGGGCTTTGGATGATGCCGCCTTGGCGGACCTTCTGGGTCTGGCGCACGGCGCGCTTGATGATATTGAGGCCGTCCACCAGCACACGCTGCTCTGCGGGCAGCACGCCTATGACGCGGCCCCGCTTGATGTTATTGCGGAACGAGCGGTCCTTGCCCGCGATAATCATCACTTCGTCGCCGCGCTTTATCTTCAGCTTGTTCTTGGCCATTGCCATCTACTCCGTATTCCGCTTCAGGATAGCTCCCCTCAGACGACCTCTGAGGCCAACGAGACTATTTTCATGTATTGCTTTTCCCGCAACTCACGCGCCACGGGACCGAAAACGCGCGTGCAGCGCGGGTTCTTGTTGTTGTCCACAATCACCACGGCGTTGTCATCAAAGCGCACTTGCGTGCCGTCAGGCCGCAGTACCGGCTGAGTGCAGCGCACCACAACGGCCCGCAACACCGTGCCCTTAGGGATGGGACTGGACGGCACCACCTGCTTGGCCGAGCAGATGATTTCATCCCCCAGCGAGGCATAACGGCTGGCGCCGCGTCCCATTACACGGATGCAACCAACTTCCTGGACACCGGAGTTGTCAGTTACTTTCAAGCGTGTCAAAGTCTGTATCATTTGTGTCTTCCTCCAACGCGTCCCCGGCTACGATGAGGTCAGCTCTTTTCCTGGGCTGCTTTTGCCTCAGCAATAACCCGCTCCGCCTGGTAGGCTGGCATTTCCTCGTAATGGGACAGCTCCATCGTGTAGCTCGCCCGGCCCTGCGAGATCGAGCGCAGGTCCGCGGCATAGGTGCGCATCTCCGCGTAGGGAACCTGCGCAGTAATCATGACCATCCCGCCACCGAGCTGCACCTGGTCCTGCGGCCGACCCCGACGGCTGGACAGGTCACTTATGATATCCCCGATCAAGTCGGCCGGAGTCGTGATGGTCACCGTTACTATCGGCTCCAGCAGGATGGGATTGGCCTCTTCCATGGCCTTGCGGATGGCGATCTGGCCTGCAAGGCGAAACGCGATATCCGACGAGTCCACCGGATGGGAGCTGCCGTCATCAAGCGTCACCTTTACGTCCACCACCGGATAGCCCGCCAACGGCCCGCTGGCCAAGCCATCCTGCAACCCCTTTTCAACCGCAGGGATAAAGTTGGTAGGCACCGCCCCACCTTTGACCTCGTTGACGAATTGGTAACCGGCTCCCCGCGGCAGCGGGTCGAGGCGAATCCACACGTCGCCGAATTGCCCCCGGCCACCGGTCTGCTTCTTGTGCCGGCCCTGGACGCGCACAGACTTCGTAGCCGTCTCCCGGTACGGAACTTTCGGCTCGGTGAGGTTCACGTCCACATCGAACATGCGCTTGAGCTTGCTGACTATCACCTCGATGTGCAACGGCCCCATCCCGTGGACCACCAACTCGCCCGTATCCTCGGAGCGCTCGAACGTGAAGCCGACGTCTTCTTCAGCCAGGCGGGCCAAAGCCGTGGACAGTTTATCCTGGTCTGTGCGCGTGGCGGCCTGCATTGCCACTGCGTGCATTCCTATCGGGATATTGGGCATCTTGTAGACCACACGGCTCTTGGGGTCGCACAGCGTATCACCGGTGCCGGTATGTTCCAACTTCGTGACACACCCCAAGTCGCCGGCCGCCAGCGTCCCCGCACTGCGCAGCTCGCGGCCCTGCGTCACCGACAGACCACTGAGCTTCTCGCGCTCGCCGCTGGCCCCGTTTACCACCGTCATATCACTTTGCGCTATGCCGGATACGATCCGTATCAGGCTCAGCCGTCCCACGTAGGGGTCGGAAAATGTCTTGAAGACAATAGCACTGAACGGCTCGTTGCTGTCGCATTCGCGCGTTACTTCCTGGCCGCTGCCGGGGTCAGTTCCCACCATGGCAGGGCGTTCCAGCGGGCTGGGACAGGCTTCGGCGACAAAATCCATGACCGCCCCGACGCCGATGTTGTTCAGCGCCGAGGCACACATCACCGGCATGACGCGGCCTGCCGTCAGCCCCGCCTTCAACCCGCGTATCAACTCATCCTCCGACAGCGTGTCGTTTTCGAAGTACTTTTCCATCAACTCGTCGTCGGCGGCCGCGACCGCCTCTACGAGCTCTGCACGGATCTGTGTGACTTCCTCGGCCATCTCCGCCGGTATCTCTTCTTGCTTGGCAGACTTGCTGTCACCGGTGATGGCCTTGTTGCTGAGCAGGTCCACAATACCGGAAAAAGAACTCTCGCTGCCGATGGGCAGGTGTATGGGCGCCACTTCCACACCGGGTAGCGCCTCCCGGATGCTGTCCAAGGCAGCCTCATAATTGGAGTGTTCCTTGTCCAGCTTGTTGATTACGCACACCAGCGGTATGCCCATCTCGCGGGCGGTCGCAAACACCTTGCGGGTGTGCACCTCCACGCCGGCCACCCCGTCAATCACCAGCATGGCCGCATCCACCACCGCCAGGCACGGCAAGACCTCGGCGAAAAACTCTGCATAGCCCGGTGTATCGACCAAATTCAGCTTGACACTGTCATGGTGAACATGAGCCAGTGCCGGTGAGATGCTGATCTTGCGGGCCTTTTCTTCGTCGTCAAAGTCCGTAGTCGCTTGGCCGGCATCCACCGACCCCAGCCTGCTCACCTCGTCGTGGGTGAACAGCATCGCCTCCACCAAGGTTGTCTTGCCGGATCCGCGGTGCCCGATCAGTGCGATGTTTCTTATGTTGGCGCTCTCAAATAGCGGCACTCAGACCGCCTCCCAAACGGTATATCGAAACTGGCCCACATCTACTATTGGGCTCGAGATAGTATACGAGTGACTCGCCATGACTTCGTGCGGCTGAGCGGCCGGCACTCGGTGATCTCGACTATATCTCCCTGCCGGCACTCGTTGTTCTCATCGTGAGCCTTGTACTTCTTGGTCCGCCGCATCACACGGCCGTACAACGGGTGAGGTGTCAGCCGCTGGATCATGACGACAACGGTCTTGTCCATCTTGTCGCTGACCACCACGCCTTGCAATGTCCTTCGTTTGCCACGATTATTGGCACTCATAGTCTTTCATTGCCCTCTTTGTCAGGTCACTTGCTCATTTGCTCAACGCTGGCTGATGCCCAGTTCGCGCTCCCGCAGGATGGTATTGATCCGCGCTATCGCCTTGCGATACTTGCGTATGCGCTTGGGATCTTCGATCTGCCCGGATGCGAGCCGGAAACGAAGGTTGAACAGGCTTTCCGTGATATTACGCAAGCGCTC
>JALGVG010000107.1 GCA_029819875.1 Candidatus Zipacnadia bacterium
CAACAGCTCCACTGTACGAAAGCAGGAGAAAAGCACATGAGCAGGCTGACGATGCTGGGCAGTGCGGTAGCGTTCATGCTGGCCGTTTCGACCACTATGGGTTCCGCCGAGGGGCCCAAGTTTGACCCTGATACGATGATGTCTGCATCCGAAATCGAGCCGGGAATGCAGGCGGTGGGCAAGACCGTCTTTTCGGGGGTTGACATATCCGAGTTCCGGCTCCGCATCATCGGCGTGTTGCCCCGCGCGGACCTGGGCAAGGATGTAATAGTAGCCAAGATTCTGGATGGGCCGATAGTGGAGCGTCATACCGGGGTCCTTGGTGGAATGAGCGGCAGCCCGGTGTACGTGAACGGCAAGCTCATCGGCGCCATATCCCTGGCCTGGCCTTACGAAAAGGAAGCCATCACCGGGATAACCACCATCGAGGCGATGCTCGAGGCCTTCGAGGGCCAGACGGCCGAAAGCGCCGAGACTGCCGACCGGGGGCTGACGATAGCCGGCCATCGCGTGACACGGGTGGCGGTGGTCCCGTACAGGGAGGCGGCGCGCCGCCCCTTTGTCGATGAACACACCATTGCCATGTGCCCGGCCGTGCCGCTGGTATACTGTTCAGGGTTCGCGCCGCAGGGCATGCAGCGGCTTGCCGATTTCTTTACCCGGTTCGGCATCGAGCCATTGGCCGGCCCGGGCACCAAGCCCCAACCCGTGGACACTGACCTTGTGCCGGGCGCGGCGGTCGGCGTGCAACTGGCCAGCGGTGACTTCGACATAACCAGTATCGGCACCGTCACCTATCGCGCGGGCGACACCATCCTGGCGTTCGGGCACCCGCTACTGGAGCTGGGGGACGTGCAGTTCCCCCTCACAACAGCCTGGGTCTATGATTTCGTGCCCAGCTACTACCGAGGCAACAAGCTCGCCTCGCCGATGAAGGCGGTCGGCACGCTCACCCGCGATTGCGGCTGGGCCGTCGGCGGAATAGTCGGCGATCTGCCCACCATGATCCCGGTCTCCATCAAGGTTACCGACCGCGACCACAATGTCGTGCGCCGGTATCACGTCCGGGTGGCGCAGCAGCGGATGCTGGCCCCGGCCATCGTCACTTCCAGCGTTTTATCCGCCCTTAATGCGGGCTACGACGCCCCTTCCAAGGGCACCGTTGATCTGAGCTACACGGTCGTCGGCACGAAGGGAGCCAGGATTCACCGTACCGATACCTGGCCGCACTCGGGGACTCCTGACTCGACGGTTGTCGGTTCCCTCTCCGAGGCCTTTGACATCATAACGCAAAACCGCTTTGAGCCGCAGGACATCAAGTCCGTGGAAATTGATGCCGCCATCAGCTCGGTCGACCGGACGGCCACCATTGAGAAGGTTTACACGGACCAGTCCGTAGCCAAGGCGGGCGAGCAACTAACTATCCACGTGGTGCTGCGGCCCAACGGCGGCGAGCGCTTCGAGAAGGTGCTGAATGTCGAGCTGCCGGCCGACACGCCGACAGGCACCGCGTATGTCAGCGTGGCGGGCGGGATAAACGCCTGGGGCCTGCGGTCGCAGTTGGGAATGCTGCCTGCGGAATTCGAAAGCCTCCAAAGCCTCATCGAGCAGTACGAAACACTTGAAGAGAATACCGAGTTGATGGTGGGGGTAATCCTGCCTAGTTTCGGCATCCGCGTTGGTGACATGCAGTTGATGGACGTGCCCGGCGCCCTGCAGGCGGTACTGAATGCCTCTCCGCGCACCGACCTGTCCGTTACCCGCTCCGGTTGCCTGAAAACCCTCAGCACCGGTTACGTGGTCCAGGGCAGCCAGGTGCTGGTGGTACAGACTCTTGGGCGCAAGGGCAAGAAGGCGCCGGCCGGCCTGCCGCGCCTCACTCCCGGCAGCTACGCTCCTCCCTCGGCAGGCCCGCCCGAGCCGGGGGCCGACAGCGAGGAGACCTACGGAGCCGCGGCCTGGCAACAAGGTCGCCGCATGGTGCCCTCCCCGTGGTTGGCGGCGTCGGCATATCAGCACCCTCTTCGGCCCTTGTTGGCCCCTCTGCCGGCACCGATGCCCCGCCCCGCGGATACCGGCATTTCCCGTGTCCCGCCCAACTTGAAGACCTGGGCGCACCGGAACACAGACTCCAACGCCGAAAATGACAGCGAAACCGACTCCGAGCAGGAAGCGCAAGCCTCCCTGCCGGCCGAAGACAAGGGCAGTATCATCCGCCGTCCCAGCTTGTGGGTTCAGACCGAGGCAAAGGACTTCCAGAAGGGCAAGATAGACGGCAGCGCCATCCGCAGCGATGGTGCCGTCTATCTCTCCCCCCGCTGGACACAACTGGCCTCTCTGCCCGACTTTTACGTGTGGTGTTTCTACACCGCTGCCGACGGCAAGGTTTTTGTGGGCACCGGCAGCCATGCGCGCCTCTATCGCCTCGATGATGAGGGGCCGCAGAGGCTCTTGGACACTCCCGAGTTCGCCGTCCATGCCATTACAGCACTCAAGGATAACAGCCTCGTGGTGGGCACTTCGCCTCGCGGCAAGGTCTACCGCATCACTGCCGACGGCAAGACCTCGCTGCTGTGCGACCTGGATGCAGACTACGTCTGGTGCCTTAGCGCTCAACCAGATGGCAGCATCCTGGCGGGCACCGGCCCTCACGGCAAGCTGTTCAAGATTGACACCGAGGGGCAAGCCACGCAGGTAGCTGACTTACCGGTATCTCATATCGTCAGCTTCGCGCGCCTAGAGGATGCGCTTTACATGGCTACCGCTGGGCCCGGTGCCGTCTATTGCCTGCGCAAGGACGGCTCCGTGGTACCGATTTTCGAGGCTGGAGTAGATGATGACGTTGCCCAGCTTGCGGCCTGCAATGGAGCATTGTACCTGGCTACCAGCATCAAGGGCCGCATCTACAAGTTGGCCCCGGACGGCAAGTTCAAGCAACTGTATGACGCCGACGGCACCGGGTTCTTGTGCCTGGCGGCCGGCGGCGGGCGCTTGTACGCCGGCATGGGCAAGGAGGGCAAGATACTCTGCCTCGTGGACGATAACATCTCCTCGATAGTGTATTCCTCGGAGACTGAAACCCAGGTGATGGCGCTGGGCACGGGTCCCAACGGCGAGCTATACGCTGCGCTGCCCAACCCCGCCCGTATCCTGCTGGCCAATAACCGCGCTGCCGCCGAGGGCATATTCATCTCCTCGGTGTTGGACGCCAAGCGCCAGGCTCGGTGGGGAAGAATCCGGTGGTGGACGGACGTGCCCGCCGGCTGCGGCGTGGAAGTCTGGACACGGTCGGGGAATTCCTATGATCCTGATGATGGTTCCTGGAGCGCGTGGTCGGGGCCGTACCAGCGCCAGGGCGAGGTCATCGCCAGCCCGCCGGCAAGGTACCTGCAGTACCGGCTCAAATTCACCAAGCCGGAGGGTGAAGCTGTCCCGGCTCTTACGCGCCTGCAAATCGCCTACCTGCCCGACAACCAGCCGCCCAAGTTACAGGTGAAGAAACCCACCGAGGTGACCGCCATACGCGGCAAGTATGACTTGGAGTGGGAAGCCAAGGATCCCGACAACGACAAGCTGGAGACCGCCATCTACATCAAGCCATTGCAGCAGGGCGATTGGCAGCGGGTGACCAGTGCCATCGGAGAAAAGAAGTACGAACTGGACACCACGAAATATGCCGACGGTGTCTACTGCCTCAAGTTCGTGGTCAGCGACCGTCCCAGCAATCCCACCGCTGCCCTCACTGACGAGCAGGTAGTAAGCGGGATAACCATTGACAACACCGCTCCGCTGCTTGAGCCGTCTCTCCCCCTCCAGCCTCAACAGGAC
The DNA here is from genome assembly GCA_029819875.1 of Candidatus Zipacnadia bacterium. GTDB lineage: Bacteria > Armatimonadota > Zipacnadia > Zipacnadales > Zipacnadaceae > JALGVG01. Next base: position 3,829 of record JALGVG010000107.1, read on the forward strand.
AGCGGCTATGTTCTTTCCGGCAGCGCATACGACGCCGAGACGCCGTTAAGTGCCGTGTTGTGGCAGGTCAAGGGCGCTGACCAATGGCGGGCGGCAGCACCCGATGACGGCTTGTATGACGAGAACTTCGAGCAGTTTACTTTGCACACCGGCCCACTGCCCGATGATGCCAAGCAACTGGTGGTGCGGGCACGAGATAGTGCAGGTAACGTAACCGACAAGGCGATCGACCTTCCCGCGCAAAAGCCGGCTCCATCCCAGGCCGAAGAGAGCAGCGAATGACCGGCAGCCAGCATATCGCTCCCCGGCCGAATGTATCGGTTCGCACGGTGCGCGCAGTGGACCGTGCCCTTGCCCGCGTCTATGGGCACAAGCAGCGTGAACCGGGTCGCGCCGACCTCATCGCAGTGCTGGTAGGAACGATCCTCTCCCAGAACACCACCGCCGCCAACTCGCAGGCGGCCTTTGAGGCCCTCAAGAGGGCATTCGCATCCTGGGAGGAGGTGGCAACTGCACCGGTGCACCGCATTGCCCAGGCCATTCGCAGCGGCGGCCTGGCCAACCAGAAGGCGGTCCGCATAAAGCAATTGCTGGCCCGCATCCAGGCCCGGCAACACGAGCTATCGCTTGAGTTTCTCAGGCATCTGCCCGATGACGAGGTGTTTTCCTACTTGTTGAGCTTCGAGGGCGTAGGCCCCAAGACCGCAGCTTGCGTGTTACTCTTCGGCCTTGGCAGGGACGTCTTTCCCGTGGATACACATATTTTCCGCGTCACCTCGCGGCTCGGCTGGCTCCCGGAAGGGGCCACCGTCCGGCAAGCACACGACATCCTAGGCCGACTCATACCTGCGGACTTGCATTACCAGATGCACGTCAACCTCATTGCCCACGGCCGGGCGCGCTGCCGCCCGCAACGCCCCCGCTGCAAGACCTGTCCCCTCGGGCGCTTTTGCAACTACTACCAGGCCGGCGCTGGCCCCGATGATTCCTAAGCCTTCAGCCACTTGTCCAGCCAGGCAAAGGCATCCTCCTGCATCTGGACGTTGAATTCGTGGGGCACGTCCCACAAGCGCGTGTAGAGCCTGTCTCCCACGCCTTGCGAATCCCATACTTTTTGCATCTTTTCGTATGCGTGTTTTACGCTGTGAACGGGGAACAGGCCGTCCTGCAAGCCGTTGAAGAACAACGCGGGCTTAGGGCAGGCCAGGGATGCAAAGTCCGCGTAATCCAGGTACTTCATGATGCCGGGTATGGTCATGGACATCGCACCGATACTGGTGGTGAGGTTGCATCTCTCGAGCAGTTGGGTCTTGATATCCGTCATCCAGCAGATATTGGCCGAGGCCTGAATGCGGTCCGACAACGCTGCCAGGTGCCAACTGCGGAAGCAGCCAACCGATAGTCCGCACGCGCCGATGCGTTCCTCGTCCACCATCGGCAGAGAGGCCAGGAATTCGGTAGAGATAATGTCGTCCCGGATAAGAACCGAGCACCACGACAGGCCCGCGTTCATCAGGTTGGCCGACATGGGCCCGGCGACGTTATATGCCGCCGCGTTCCACTTCTGGACACCCTCCACTGTGTTGAGGTCAAAGCTGCCGTCTTCTGGGAATCCGCGCGCGGCACGCTCGCCCCAAAACAGCCCGTCAATGACCAGCACCACGTACCCGCGCTCGGCCAGCTCGTTCGCCGTTGACCGCCCCCCGTACGCCATGTCCTTGAACCACTTCAGCCCGGGATTGTTATCAGCCTCCGTCGCTACCAGCTTCTCTTTCCCGAACAGGAAGAATGCGCCATGGTCGTGGATATTGACGATGGCCGGAAACGGCCCCCTCCCCTTGGGGATGAGCAGGTATGCAGGTATCCGGTACCATGGCGTAGCCTGGAAGGTGATCTTTCGCTGCACGTAAGTGCCGCGGTCCTGCTCACTGAGCACCTGTGGGGCAAAATCCACTTCCGGCGGGTCATACATGATGAGCCGACGGGCCTTGGTCCGTGCCCGCCTCTTCCACGCATTGAAGTCGGAAAACTGGTTGTCGGCGTATGACAACACGAACTTCATCTGCTTGACGTAATCATCCAGCCAATAGGGCATGTTCTCGCGAATATGGCGGTCTGCATCCATTGTCGCACCTCCCACGTTGGTAGAAGACGTTCGTGCGGCCCAACCCTCAAAGCCCAGGGTCAAAACACCGAGGGCAGTAAGTCCTGACAGCTCGATGAAATCGCGCCGATCCATGTGGTAATCACCCTCCTGGTAAGCATCGCTTGTTCGGCCTTGCTGCTTGGCTGAGTGTCGGCATCCTGGTAGCCGTATCAAAAAGCCCTCGCTAGGTCCTCCAGCACAGGCTGGCACAACTCCAGGGTATCGTTGTATACCTGCACGTCAAACTGCTGCGCCGTATCGCTGGGCAAGTGGGTATGCGGCCATATATCGCCATGCCACGTGCAGCACAACACCCCTACGCCCTCCAGTTGGAACGGATAGTGGTCGCTGGTGCCCCACGGCGGCACGACCCATTCAATCGGGCCGTATCGCTCAGGTATTCCGATGGCCTCGGCCGCCCGCTCGGCCTTGTCCTTGATGCGCAGTTCGCCGTCCGTCGCCCAGATCCATGTCGGATCATTGCACGCAATCATGTCCAGGCACACCACGGCAGCGCAACTGCGCAACTGTCCGGCGTCCTTGAGGCGCCGCACGTACCAGTACGAGCCGATCATCAGCGGCTCTTCCGCCCCGAACGCAATGTACCGGATACTGCGGCGCGGACGGCTGTCCGCCATCCGCTCCATCATCTCCAGAACCCCGGCGATACCCGAAGCGTTGTCAATCGCCCCGGGTGAATTATATTCCGTGTCATAGTGACCGCACACCACCACAAAGCCCTCTTCGGGGTGAGTTCCCGGCTGTTCGGCCACGATGTTATAGCTCAACGCTCCGGGCTTGAATTCGGCGTCGATGGCCAGGCGCACGCGTACCTCTTCGCCCGCTGTCTGCCAGGCCCGAATACGCTCCCCCTCCTGCTTGCCGATGACAACCATGGGCATGCCGGCCATGTCGTCGGGATTGGGCATTGCGCTGGCCGCCCCCACCTCGCGCACGATGACCCATGCCGCCACCTCCCCGCTTCCCTCCTCGATGACCTCGTACTTATCCCACATCAACTTTCCCAGTATGGGGCACTTGCCCACGTAGCGTAACACACCCTCAACCCCCTCAGGGCGCGTGGGCAGCGAATAGACCATCGGGTAAGCGGTTATCCGCCTCGCCTCCGGAGCCAGCAGGTCGAGTACGGGCTCGGAGTGCAACTCCCAGCCCACGAACCGAAACGGCTCCAGCCGCGGCTCCCGGCCCCTCCGGGCCATCTGGTCGGCCACGTACTCCGCCGCCCGATGCTCGTTTTGCGTCCCGCAGAAGCGTATGCCGATAGTCTCACTGAGGTGCTTGACGATGGCAAGTGGATCCATGATTGTCCTCCAATTCATTGTTGGCCAGGCGCTGGCGTCAAACCTCCCAGACGAATTCGTTGTGTTCGGCCAATTCCCTTCCAAACAAAAAAGGGCACCTTGCCTTGGCGGCAAGGTGCCCGGGTTTGCAATGTGGTGCCGAAGGCCGGACTCGAACCGGCACGGGCCGAAGCCCACTGCCTCCTGAGGACAGCGTGTCTGCCAATTCCACCACTTCGGCGCCTGTTGAAATGATAAACCAACCGCCTGGAACTGTCAAGATGTTATGGACACCCCGGACCACTGTATCCTTGACAAATCCGCCTGCGCGTTGTTATCCTCTGCTTAAGCGCATGAAAGGGATGAAAACACAGGCGGCGCCGCGCTCAATTGTTGTGGCGCCGCCAACGTCCAGCCAATGGCCACCACCAAGCGCATCGTCATCCTCGGCTCAACGGGCTCGATAGGCCGGCAAACGCTCGATGTCATCGGGCGGCATCCCGGTCGGTTCATGGTAGTCGGCCTTGCGGCAGGCAGCAATGCCGGCGAGCTGCAGGCGCAGTGCCGCCGCTTCGGTGTGAAGAACAGCGCCCTGGCCTGCCGGGACGGCCAAGAAAGCCTTTGCGACCTCATCGAGCGCACGCAGCCGGACCTGGTGGTGGCCGCCATCTCCGGGCTGGCCGGCCTCGAGCCGGTGCTTACGGCCCTCCAGGCCGGCATTGACGTTGCGCTGGCGAACAAGGAGCCGCTGGTGGCAGCCGGCAACCTCGTCGTCAACACCGCCATGCGCTCGGCTGCGACGCTGCTGCCCATCGACAGCGAAATCTCGGCGGTCTTTCAGTGCCTGCAGGGCGAAGACAAGAACGCAATCGAAAAGGTGCTTCTGACCGCCTCCGGAGGACCATTCGCCAAGTTGCCCGCCTCGGAGCTGGCCGACGTCACCCCCCAGCAGGCGCTTGCCCATCCAACCTGGAAGATGGGGCCGAAAGTGACCATCGATTCGGCGACCCTGGCCAACAAGGGCTTCGAGCTGTTCGAGTTAAGCCACCTCTTCAACCTGGATTTTGACCAGATAGAGGTGGTCATTCACCACCAAAGCATCATCCATTCCCTGGTACAATTCCACGACGGCTCCATCATTGCGCAACTGGGCGTACCGGACATGCGCCTGCCCATTCAATATGCGCTGCTGTATCCGGAGCGTGTGGCCAACAACCTGCCGAGGCTGCAATTGACGGAAGTGAGCAAACTGACCTTTGCGGCGCCGGACACAAGCAAGTTTCCGTGTCTGCAGTTGGCCTACGAAGCGGGGCGCAGCGGCGACAGCTACCCGGCGGTGCTCAACGCCGCCGACGAAGAGGCAGTGAATCTGTTCCTGGCCGGCCGCATCGGGTTCATGGACATTCCGCAGGTCATCGAACAGGCACTGGATGCCCACGAGCCGCACTCGCTGGACAGCCTCGCGGAGGTGCGGCAAGCCGATGACTGGGCGCGCCGCTTTGTGCGGCAGCG
>JALGVG010000108.1 GCA_029819875.1 Candidatus Zipacnadia bacterium
CGATGGTTTCCGCCCTAGGCGGTGCCATTCAAGGCGGCCAAGGCGGTCAGGCAGCACAGCCGGCAGCCCGGACCGGGGGGCCGCAGTGCCCCAATTGCCATGCCCCGGTACCGCCTGGAGCCAAGTTCTGCCCCAACTGCGGTGCTTCGCTGGCCGCCGGTTTCTGTACCCAGTGTGGCGCAGCGCTTCCCCCGGGAGCCAAGTTCTGCCCCCAGTGCGGCGCGCCCGTTGCCGGGCAGCAGTCGGCGCCGGGCCGGGAGGGCGGCGAGCAATCCGATAGCAGCCAATAATCACTTACGAGGAGACGGGTGCGGCCGGCGGCAGGCACCCAATCAGTAGTGAAAGCAACAGCATACTTTGTCGGCATTTTCGTCGGTTTCTGGGGCCTGGTCTTCCTGATAGCAGCCGGAGCGGCGAATACCCTGCCGCGCCTGACCATCGGCATCGCATTGCTGGCGGCGGGGCTGTTCATCATCAAGTTCGCCCGGTCCAAGGTCCCCGAGCAGCGCATTGTCCACCAGGTGGACCTATCCGGCGACGTGCACGCCGAACAGCTCAAGTGCAAGGTATGTGGCGCTCCCCTGGACAAGGACAGCATCACCGTCAAGGCCGGCGGCGTGTTCGTGGATTGCCCCTATTGCGGAACCCACTACCAAATCGAGGAAGAGCCGAAATGGTGAAGTCATGTGCGCGGTGGTTGCGGCACATGACCAGCGGCATCAGGACCGACGTGACCCGGTTCTGTCAGCAGCTTTCGGCCTGGCGGGCCACCGATGGCTGCAAGCCGGGGCTATATACCTACCGCAGTTGCAACCCGGCGGGCCGGCAGTTGCGCTTGCACCTTCGGATTCACGGTGATGGCAACGGCCAACTGTTCGTGAACGCCACCGACGTCATCCACCTCACACCTAGCGCCGCCACAATGGCCAAGTTCGCCCTGGATGGGTTATCTCCCGCCCAAGCGCTGGAAAGACTGCGTGTTATCTACGCGGAAGCGGACCCGGCCGTACTAGCCGAGGAGGAAAAGCGTATCCGGCGGGTTGTCGAACGGTTGCAGCAAGGTTCGGCGGGCTGCCCCACCTGTGGCTTGGAGGCGCAGAGGCTACCGTTGTTCTCGGTGCGAGCCGAGGCCCCCTACAAGGCGGACCTGGCCTTGACTTACACCTGCAACAATGACTGCGTCCACTGCTACAACGAGGCAGGCCGCCGGACTATGGCGTCGCTGGATACCGCCGACTGGCAAAAAGTTATAGACAAACTGTACGAAATCGGCATCCCTTACGTGATATTCACCGGCGGGGAGCCGACACTGTTTGCGGGTCTGCAGCAGCTCATCGCGCATGCTGAGAGCCGGGGACAGATTACCGGGCTGAATACCAACGGCCGGCGACTGGCGGAGCCGGGCTTTGCGGAAAAGTTGAAAGAGTGCGGGCTGGACCATGTCCAGGTTACCATCGAGGCGTGCAGCCCCGGGCTTCATAACCGGCTGGTGCGCGCCCCCGCCTTCGAGGAGACCGTACAGGGCATCCGCAACGCCCTCGCCTGCGGCTTACACACCATCACCAACACGACCCTGATGCGGCATAACGTAGGCGAAGCGCTCGACATCGTCCGGTTCCTGCGGCGGCTGGGGGTTACTACCTTCGCGATGAACAGCATTATTCACTCCGGCTCCGGGACGCGGTTTGCCGGTGCCCTGACCGAAGATGAACTGGAACCGGTGCTCGTGCAGGTGAAGGAACGGGCCGAGGAGTACGGCATGCGCTTTTTGTGGTACACGCCGACCCGGTACTGTCGTCTGTCGCCGCTGCAACTGGGGCTGGGGCCGCGAAGCTGCAATGCCGGGGAGTATTCCATCTGCATTGAGCCTAACGGGGACGTGTTGCCCTGCCAGTCCTACTACCAGCCGGCCGGCAACATCCTCACCGACCCCTGGCCGCAGGTGTGGAACAGCAAGTTGTTTACCCGGTTCCGCTACCGCCGCGAAAGGCCCCGGGAATGCGGATTGCCTGCCGAATGCTGGGAGTGCGAGCAGTTGCCTGTTTGCGGCGGGGGCTGCCCGCTGGAGCGGCAAGCCCAAGGCACGGAGGTGTGCGCTGGATGAAACAGCCCGGCCTGGCGCATAGAATACTGGGAACACTGGGAATAAGCGTCGAACGGCAACAACTTGGCCCACCGCCGGGCCTGTACCACTACCAGAGGCTGGAGGGCGAATGGCCTACCAGGTTCCACTTGCGAGTTGACCCCGACGGCGGCGGACTGCTGATCGCCAATGCCGCGCAGGCTGCAATGCTCTCACCGGCCGGGGTGCAGATGACAAAGGCAATCCTCGAAGATCAGAGTGACGAGGAGATTATCGCCCAGGTACGGGCCGACTTTGCGGACGCGGCGGAGGCCGACATCGTAGCCGACCTGGCCCGCGTGCGCAGGCTCGTGGCCGAACTGTCCCGCCCGGGTGACAATTACCCCATCTGGAACCTGGACGACCCATACGCCGCGGCTGCCAGCCGCTCGCTGGCGGCACCGCTGCAGGCGGACGTGGTGCCCGGCGATGCCGAGACCACCACCTTGATGGTGCGGCGACTGTGGGAGGCCGGCGTGCCGCACGTTGCATTCGTGGTTCGCCCCCCGACATCCCTCCCAACGCTGCTGCGCGCGGTGGAGGCGGCCGAGGACGTGGGCATGATCGCTGGCCTGAGGACAACGGCTAGCCGGCTGACGCCACAGTTCGTTCATGATGCGGCCATGGCCGGGCTGGATTATCTCGGCGTGTTGTACGTATCGAACGATGCGACCAGGCATGATGCCGTCTGCGGCCGCGCCGACCACGAGCGCGCCTGGGCAATCCTGCGACAGTGCCACGAGCTTGAACTATGCCCGGTTGCCGTGGTGCCGATCATGGAAACCACGGTGGACGAGCTGGAAGAAATCGCCGGCGCGTTACTGGGGCAGGGCATCACGAACCACCTGTATTTTGCCCTGGCCTGCCCGGATGATGACCAGGACGCGCAGAAAGCCGGGGCGGTGAAGGCTTCCGCGCTGCCCCAGGTGGCGGCTGTCATCGAGGAGAGCGCCGAGGAGGCCGCTGCCCGCTTCCAGTGGGCGCCGCCGGTGCGCTTTGACAGCACCCGGCCCCTGGCCGAGCAGGTGCTGGCCGGCCCTCGCACGAGCGCCGACTGCACCGTTCGCGTCCAGCAAGACGGGTCGGTGTTGCCACCCAGGGGGCCGGCTGTCTGCGCCGGCAACCTGCTGACGGACACCTGGGAGGATATCTGGAACCATCCTTGCTTTGAGCGCTACCGTGAACGCCTTGTTATGCCGACGCGCTGCCCTGATTGTCCCGGCTTGGCCATATGCGCGGCAGCCTGTCCCAAGGACCCCGCAAGCTGGAGCGACGACGCCAAGGACGGTGATCAGCGATGAAATATTTCGTGCCCGCGGTGGCGCTGGTGATGATGCTCGGCTGCGGTTCGGCAGTGGCGCAGAACTATTCGTTCGCCGTTCCGGAAATGATACTGGAGGTCACACCGCACCCGGACGCCTCTGCGACCCTGCAGTACACCATCAAGTTCCATTGCGACGCGGGGGCTGACCCCATTGATGTCGTTGACGTGGGCTTGCCACACAAAAACTACGACATCGGCAACATGACGGCTACCATCAACGGCCATCGCCTGTCGGACATCAGGCCCTCGGAGTACATAGACATCGGGGTCGAAGTGCACCTGGGCGAGTATGCCATCCAGCCGGGCGAGGACGGGATTTTCCAGTTTTCGGCGGTCATGCCGGATCTCGTCTACCAGGACACCACGCGGGCGGATTACGCGTCGCTGCAGATAACTCCCACCTGGTTTGATTCCGACCTGCTTTCCGGAACGACGAAGCTGGGCATCGTCGTGTACTTGCCTGAGAGCATAAAGCTTGACGAGATACTGTATCAGAACCGGGAATTCACGCACAAGGTTTCGCTGCAGGACAAGTCGGCGGTGGCCTGGGTTTTCCCGGCGACGACGGTTGACAAGCCTCATAAGGTGGGTGTCGCGTTCCCCAAGCGGATCATGGCGCGGGTTGTTCACATGACGAGGTTGGGGTTAGCGTGGAAGTGGTGGAAGGAAACCCCCGGAGCGCGGACCGTGTGGGCTATCTTCCTGCTGGTGTTGTTCGGGGTGTACTTTTTCCGCACCACCAAGGGCACCGGCGTCACGGTCTACATTGTGCTCGCCGTCGCGATGATAATAGCCTTCGCGGTCAGCCCGGCCGCGGAGGCCCTGGCCTTGCCGGTGTTACTGTTGCTTTGGTGGGTGACCGGCAAGAGGCTGGCCGCCCGGCGCCGTTCATACCTGCCGGCCATCGCCTCGGTGGAGGCAGGGGGAATAAAACGCGGCCTCACCGTGCCCGAAGCCGCGGTCATCATGGAGCTGCCGCTGGGCAAGGTGCTGACACTACTGCTGTTCGGGATGTTGAAAAAAGGCCTTATTCGGCAGACTGACGACGATCCGTTCACCGTTGAATTGAACGAGGACTACATCGGGACGCGCTCCGAACGCCAAAAGGCCGCCCGAAAGAACGGTACCGTCATTCGCGGTTACGAACAGCCGTTCCTGGACAAGCTGCAGGAAAACCCCGGGGTTCCCATTGCCAAGCTCGACCTGCGCAAGGAGATGCGGGAGCTGGTGAAGCGTACCGCCAAGCGGATGGCCGGCTTCAACCTCGAGCAGACGCGGGACTATTATCGCTCCATCGTCGCCGGCGCCTGGGCCCAGGCCAGGAACATCGGCGAGGTAGGCGCTCGCACCAAGTTCCTCGACGAGAACTTGTTGTGGCTGATGCTGGACGAAAACTACGACGAGGAATTCGTCAGGTGGCGGTCCAGCGGCTACCATTATAGACCTGTCTGGGTGCGCAGCAGCGCCGGCGGCGGGGCCGGGGCGGCGCAACCTGCTCCAGCGGTGGGCGGGCGCACGAGCCTGCGGGATGTGGCGGCCTCGTTCGCCGGGTGGTCTGAAAATGTGACCAACCACCTCGCTTCCACGCTCGATCCGGTTTCCGTGGGGCTGACGGAGACAGGGGGCATAGACCTGTCCGGTGTTGACAGGGTGACGTTGAAGATGCTGGAAACGATGATGGAAAGCTCCGGCAGCGGAGGAGGCGGAGGCTGCGCCTGCGCGGGGTGTGCTTGCGCCTGTGCTTGTGCCGGGGGAGGGCGATGAGCGACAGCGGGCAGCAGCCGGGCGCAGGGCGGCCGCACCTGCCGACCGCAGCCGACCAGCAGATGATCGCCCGGTGGTTGGCAGGGCCGCGTTCGCGGGCCTTGCGGCGGGCCGCCATCGGGCTGCGCAAGCGGGTGCTGGAAGTGGGGACGGGGCATTGTGCGGTGACGCAGGAGCTGCAGCGCCGTGCCGGCGGGCGCGTGGTGTGCCTTGACATTGAGCCTGCCGCCTGGCGGCGATGCCAGGCAGGCGGACATCTTGCCGTAGGGGCCGATGCCCGACACCTGCCCTTTGCGGGCGGCTGCTTCGACCTGGTCTTCTACCAGAACACGTTGCTGTGGTTGCGCGACCCTCAACCGGCCGTTCGGGAGGCGGCGCGCGTGCTGGCTGCGGGTGGGGCGCTCGTGGCCGTGGAGCCGGATTACGGCGGCATGATGGAGTACCCGGTGCTGGGACTACGCCGCTTGTGGATAGAGGGATTACAGGCCGCCGGCGCTCAACCTCTGGTCGGCCGCATGCTGCCGGCGGCGTGTGAATCCGCGGGCCTGAGCACCTGGGTGGAGCTGGCCCACCTTCCCCAGCCGGTCACCCCCCAAGCTGTCAGGCTGCTGGATGATCTGCCCCTCGACGACGAGCAGCGCCGACAGGCAGGCGCCATCGCCAGAATCATGGCCCGGGCAGCCGGCGAGTGGTCGGTCTTCGTTCATGTCCCCTATTTCTTAATTGTCGCTACCAAGCCGTAGCCTGCGGCGTTGTGATGCATTTTGACAGAAACGACGGAGGTAAGATATAATCTGCCCGACCTCGTTTCTTGTATTCCAGGAGGACCATAGCGTGAAAAAGATTCAACGTGCCTTGATTAGTGTCTCCGACAAGACGGGCATTGTGGAATTTGCCCGCGCACTAGTGGAAATGGGGGTAGAAATCCTTTCCACCGGCGGTACACGACGCGTACTGGAGCAAGCGGGCGTGCCGGTCCGTGCAATAGAAAGCTACACGGGCTTCCCCGAGATCATGGACCACCGCGTGGTCACACTGCATCCCAAGGTGCACGGCGGGTTGCTGGCAGTGCGCGACAACGACGAGCACATGGCGCAGGCCCGGCAGCTTGGCATCGAAATGATAGACATGGTGGTGGTTAACCTCTATCCGTTCCAGGAAACAGTGGCCCGGGCTGATGTGACGATCGAGCAAGCGGTTGAGAACATTGACATCGGCGGGCCGACGATGGTGCGCAGCGCCGCCAAGAATCACAAGTACGTCGCCGTGGTCTGCAAGGTCGAATTCTATGATGAAATCATCGCCGAGATGCGGGCCAATGACGGCTGCCTGAGCGCGCAGACGCGGCAGAAACTGGCAGTGGAGGCCTTCGCCCACACCGGCCAGTACGATGCGGCAATCGTGGATTACCTGTCCCGCCAGTACGCGGACGAAGACAGCCGCTTCCCTCGTTATTTCGCCCCCTGGTACGAAAAGCAGGGCCACGATCTGCGCTACGGAGAGAACCCCCACCAGCAGGCGGCCTTGTACGCGCAAATCGGCAGTGCCGAGCCAGGGGTGGCACGGGCACGCAAGCTGCACGGCGCCCGCGAGCTTAGTTTCAACAACTACCTGGACGTGGCCGCAGCGATGCAGGCGGCCCGCGAGTTCAGCGAACCGGCAGCGATTATCATCAAGCACCTCAACCCCTGCGGAGCGGCCTGCGCGCCTACCCTGCGCCAGGCCCTAGAAGATGCCTGGAGCGGTGACCCGATCTCTTCGTTCGGCGGTATTTTCGGATTCAACCGGGTCGTGGACGCGGCCACTGCGGAGATCATCGGCAACAACCAGTTTTTGCGGGAGGTCATCGAGCCGCGCTACCGGGCGGAAAGCGGCGACGAGGACAGCCTTATCATCTCGGCCTTCCCCGAGTGCGTGGTTGCGCCCGGCTACGAGCCCGAGGCTTTGGAACTGCTCAAGCGCCACAAGAACCTGCGGGTGTTGCAGGTTGACGACTTCTTCTCCGAGGGCCGCGGCAGGCAATTGGATTTGCGCTGCATCCCCGGTGGGCTGGTGGTGCAGACGCCCGACACCGGGTCTGTTCTGCCCGAGGACTTGAAAGTCGTAACCAAGAAGCAGCCTACGGCCGAGCAGATAAGGTCCTTGTTGTTCGCCGACAAGATCGCCAAGCACGTCAAGTCCAATGCGATAGTGCTGGTGCAAGGGACGAGGCTGGTTGGCTGTGGGGCGGGGCAGATGAGCCGCCTCGACTCGTGCCTGATAGCGGCGCGCAAGGCAGGGCGGCGGGCCAAAGGGTCGGTGCTGGCCTCTGACGCGATGTTCCCGGCGCCGGATGGTTTGCAGGCGGCGGTGGCAACGGGGGCGGTAGCCATTATCCAGCCGGGCGGTTCACGAGCCGACGCGGAGGTCATCGCCGCGGCTGACGAGGCCGGGGTAGTGATGGTCTTTTCCGGCATGCGGCACTTCTTGCACTGAGGAGGCGGCGCAGATGGCCCTGGAACTGAGGCGTTTTGTCTTATCACGGCAGGAGGGCGTATACCAGGCATTCCCCGATGTAGCACAAGGCGTGTCGGGCCGACTGGTGGCAGTCTGGCGCGCTTCAGCGGGGCACACGGCACGGGACTTCAGCGACATTGTGCTCATGCACAGCGACGACGGGGGAGAGACCTGGCACCAGCGGCGGGTGCTGGACGCAGGCCCGCGCATACCGTGGGAGGATGGGCGGCAGCCTCCTGCCGGCTGGTGGTCGTATAACTGCCCGCGCGTGACAAGGCTACCGGACGGGCGCCTGGTGGCGGTCTGCGACCGCCTCCCGCGGCAGGGAGAGGGGGATGGGGGAGATGCCCTGGCCACCAACTGGATGTGGCTGAGCAACGACGACGGCCTCACGTGGCTGGGGCCAAGCGATATGGGAGTACGGGGGATCGTGCCGGACCGGATACGCGTGCTTTCCGACGGCACCTGGATATGCGGCACGCATTGGACGGTGTCAAGCCCGCGCCCTCACCTGGCACAGTTCTTGTGGCGTTCCTCTGACGAGGGGCGAAGCTGGCAGGGGCCGGTGACGGTGGCCGATGTGCCGGATCTGCAGCTTTGCGAGGGGTGCTTCCTGGAGACGCCTGACGGAACGATCGTGTGCACGATGCGGGAAAATTCCGCCACAGGGCTGCCGGGCTTCAAGGCATTCAGTGCCGATGGGGGCATGACGTGGGAGGGTCCCTACGAGACGTTGCTGTTCGGTTGTCACCGGCCGGTGAGCGGGCTCTTGGCGTCCGGCAAGGTGCTGACTACCTATCGCTGCTATCCCGGGTACGGGATGACGCGGTTGTTTTTTGCCTGCCTGGAGCCGCTGGAAAGCTTGCTGGCCCGCGAACGGGCCCGGCAGTCGGGTCGGCTGCTGGCCCTGGATCACGATCGTAACCGGCACGTGGACATCGGCTACTCAGGGTGGGTGCAGCTACCCGACGGGAGGGTGCTGGTAGTTTACTACATAAAAGACGACGCTTCGGTCGGCCAGATCCGGGGCTGCTGGCTGGCGGAGGCGGATTTCGTGCTGGACGATTGA
>JALGVG010000109.1 GCA_029819875.1 Candidatus Zipacnadia bacterium
CCCCCGCGTACTACGCCTCTCCGATGAACCACTGGCAAGACCTGTTCATGGGTTACATAAAGCCGTTTTACACGGTCAATGACCCGTTTGCTGTCAAGCACCTGTTCGAGGGTATTGCGCCCGGCCAGCCCATACCGTGGCGGGCGTGGATCGGGCCGTTGACCGCATGGGGTGTACTGCTGAGCTTGTATTTCTTCGCCCTGGTTTGCCTGGCCGGCATCTTCAGGACGCGGTGGGTGGAGGAGGAGAAGCTGACTTACCCGCTGGCGCAGGTGCCGCTGGGGGTGGCCGGCTTTGAGACCGGGCTTACGGCCCTACGCGTGCCGTTGTTCCGCAGCAAGTTGATGTGGATGGGCTTCCTTATCCCCGTCATCATTCATTCGGTCAACAGCATCAACAAGTTCTGGCCTGCCTTCCCGGCCCTGAAACTGTCCGGCATTCCCATTGGAACGAGCTTCGTGCAGGAGCCGTTCAACGTGATGCACGATCTGCGCATCCACATCTCGTTCGGTACCATCGGCATCGGATACATGATGCCGCGGGATGTTTCCCTGGGCTTTGTGTTTTTCTTCTGGTGGCAATTCGTGCAGCGCATGATACTGCGGTCGCTGGGTTTCCGCAGCGGCGCGATGAACGACTGGAACACGGGCATGAACATGCAACTGGGTGCGTATGTGGCGTTCGCCGTGTTCCTGGCGTATGCTTCCCGTTCGGACTTGCGGAGCATGGTGCGCGCCGTCACCAGCCTGGTGAGGGGTCAAAGCCAGGCACAGTCGCACCCTGACCGCTGGATGCTGGCAGGATTTGTCGCCAGCGTGATAGGCATTTGCGCATGGTCGGTGGCCGCCGGCATGAGCGTGGGCTGGGCGTTGGCGTTCTTTGGCTTCATCTTCGTGATCATGCTTTCGTTTTCGTTTACGGTCTCCAGTTCGGGCATGCCGGTTCTACAAACCGACAATCGTCCCCAGGACTTGCTGGTGAAGCTGGCGGGCGTCCCGGCCATCGGGCCGGCCAATCTCACGGTCATGGCGTTCCAGGAACGGTCGCTGACTTATGCCCACCAGTCGGCACCGATGCCGGTTATCTGCCAGGCGTTCAAGATCTGTCACTTTACGGGCATTCCCATGCGCACCCTGGTGGGCACGATGATGGGCGCCCTTGTCATCGTCATCGTTACCTCCGTGCTGGTGAGTATGCCCACGATTTACTACAACAGCGGCATCAAGCTGTCGCCGAAGTGGTTCTTCGGGCATGCCAACCGCGTGCCGTTCGACGTGTTGGTTTCGCGCCTGGGCAACCCGCTGCCGGCCAATCGCATCGAGCAGGCCCAGATCCTGGCCGGCGGGGCGGTGATGTGGGCGATGATGGCAGCACGGCGCGCCTTCTTGTGGTGGCCTGTGCACCCGCTGGGCTTTTTGGTCGCCTACGGCTGGCAGATTACGGCCGTGTGGTTTTCTACGTTCACCGGGTGGGTCATCACCAGCGTCGTGAACCGCTACGGGGGAGCGAAGTTGTACTGGCGCCTGCGCCCCATCTTCCTGGGCATGATCCTAGGCGAATGCTGCGCCGCCGGCTTGTGGATCATCATAGACCTGGTGGCGGGCATCAGCAGCCATTCCATACCACTATTCATCTAGATGGCCCCTGCTCAGCCCTGCTGACCGCCGTTGCGCCGGCCTTCCGTGGATCTGCACGCCCCGGAAGCTGCCTGTCCAGCCCCCGATGCCTGGCAGGCAACCCTGGTCGGGGCGGATGGTTTTGGTGTATAATTAAGTGAAGTATTATTGGATGGGCGGGTGAGGTACAAGGTGGCAAGCACAAAAGTGGCGGGTGTCGAAGAGCTTATCCAGAGGGTTTCCGGCTACTGGCCGCAGGTGGATAAGAAGCAGATCGTTGAGGCCTACGAGTTGGCGGTGCGCGCCCACGCCGGGCAGAAGCGCGACACCGGGGAACCGTACATCGTCCACCCCGTGCAGGTCAGCCTGATACTTGCCGAGCTGGAGGCCGACCCGGCCTGCATCGTCGCCGGCCTGCTGCATGACGTAGTGGAGGACAGTAACGTACCCATTGAGCAAATAAGAGAGCAATTTGGTGACACTATCAGTCGTCTGGTGGCAGGGGTCACCAAGCTGTCGAAGCTGGACTTTCACAGCCGCCAGGAAGAGCAGGCGCGCAACTTGCGGAAGATGTTCCTGGCGATGGCTGACGACATCCGCGTTCTTTTGATCAAGCTCAGTGACCGCCTGCACAACATGCGTACGCTCGACCCCCTGCCGCAAGAGCGGCGCGAAGCGATTGCCCGCGAGACCCTGCACATCTACGCACCCCTGGCCCACCGTCTGGGTATATGGCGCATCAAGTGGGAGCTGGAAGACCTGGCCCTCAAGTACCTGGAACCGCAGGCATATTTTGAGATCGTCACCAAGCTGGGCCAAACGCGTACCCAACGCGAGGCGCAATTGCAGGAGGCGCGCCGGCTGCTGGCCCAAAAGCTGGAAGAAGCCGGCATCCAGGCCGAGGTTCAAGGGCGGGTAAAGCACATCTACAGTATTCACCAGAAGATGCGTACCCAGCAGCTGTCATTCGAGGAATTGAATGACCTGATAGCACTGCGCATAATCACCGAGCGCGTCAGTGACTGCTATGCGGCCGTCGGGCTTGTTCACAGCTTGTGGATGCCGATTTCCGGCTTTTTCAGCGACTACATAGCCAAGCCCAAGTCCAATAACTACCAGTCGCTGCATACCAAGGTCATCGGCCCCCACCAGCAGCCGCTGGAGGTGCAGATACGCACCAGGGAGATGCACCGGACCGCCGAGTACGGCATCGCCGCCCACTGGCGCTACAAGGAAGGCTTCACGGATCCGCAGCTCGACCAGCAGGTGGCGTGGCTGCGCCAGCTCCTGGAGCTGGGAAGCGACCTGTCCGAAAGCCACGAGTTCTTGGAGCTCCTGCAACTGGACTTGTTCCATGACCAGGTGTTTGTTTTCACGCCCCAAGGCGATATCATCGACCTGCCGCGCGGGGCCGGGCCCATAGATTTTGCCTATCGCATCCACACGGAGGTGGGGCACCACTGCGTGGGAGCGCGCGTCAACGGGCGGCAGGTGCCGCTGGAGTACCAGTTCGAGAACGGGGACATTGTGGAGATTATCACCTCGCCATCGGCCAAGCCGAGCCGCGACTGGCTGCCGCTGATTCAAAGCAGCCGAGCAAAGGCAAAGGTGCGTAAATTCCTCCGCCAGCAGGCGCGCGAAGAAAACATCGAGCGCGGGCGTCACGAGCTGGAGGAAGCCATCAGCCATCTGCCGGCCGTGCAGCGCGAGCAATTGGACCGCGACAAGCTTGCCGAAGTTGCCGTCCACCTCAACTATCCCGACGTGGACAGCCTGCTGGCGGGAATCGGATATGGCGACGTGGAGCCGCAGACCGTGATAGACCACTTGTTGCCTCCCCAGTATCCGCGCAGCATGAAGGAGGAGGCTCAACTGTTGCTGCCGGAAACTCCCGGTGTCGTCCGGCAGCGTCCCACCCTGCCCGTGTCGGCGGACGGCGTAAGTGGGGTCAGTTCGCGACTGTCGAAGTGCTGCAATCCCTTGCCCGGCGACAGCATCAGCGGCTATATCACCCGCGGGGGCGGACTGACCATTCATCGCAGCGATTGCAAGAACCTGCTGTACCGCGCCCGCAAGGAACCCGAGCGGGTCGTGCCCCTGACATGGGCTGATGATGACGAGCAGGGCACGTTCCCGGCCAGCCTGGAGATAGTTGCCGTTGACCGAGTGGGCCTGCTGTCTCATATTACCGCGGTCATAAGCGAGGCGGATGTGAACATTACATTCGGCCAGGTGGATGCCGAAGATCACCACCTGGCGCGCTTGTACCTGACACTGGAGATCAAGCGCCGCCAGGACCTCGAACATCTCTGCCAGCGGTTGGAGCAACTGATAGATGTCATCAACGTTCGCCAGGTGCCGACGAAGGAGATGCACAAGTCAGACAGCGCACAGAAGTAGTGGCAACTGCGGGACCATGATACTATTGACAGCGATTGCTGTCCCACGGACAGGTGCCGACAGCCGGTGTTGACGCAGATGAATGAGCAATTCCCCACCACGGCGATGCTTTATCGCTGGCGCCAACAGATCCTCGTTGTTGCGGTGGCCGTCGGGCTGCTTATCTTCCTGCAGATCGGCTTCCAGTGGGAGTTGGCGCGCTGGGGGATTATCGTGCGGCTGGGTGATGTCGTCCTGTTCGGCTATTGCGTGAGCCTGGCGATTCGGCTGGCGCGTGACTGCCGGCGGCGCGACCAGCCGTCCCCCATTTCAACCTCCGGCTTTGTTGCGCTGGTGGCGCTTTTGATCGCGGCTACGCTCATCATCCCGTTCGCCTGGCTGTGGCCGCAGGGGTGGGCGGGCCACTTCTCCCTGAGCATCCTGCTGAAGTTCCCCCTGCTGTACATCATGGGGCGAGCGTTCGAGAAGTTACAAGAAGCGCACCGCGTGGCCGCAAGCTGGCGGCCGGCTGCCCTCAGCCCCGCAACCACGGTGGTGCTCAGCTTCGTCGTCGCCATCGTGGTCGGCACCGTGCTGTTGAGCTTGCCGGAGGCGTCGGCAGGCGGCAAGTACATCGCCCCTTTGGATGCGCTGTTCACGGCCACCTCCGCCACCTGCGTGACCGGCCTCATCGTCAAGGACACGCCGCACGACTTTTCACCCCTCGGCAAACTGGTGATCATCTTGCTGGTACAAGCCGGCGGCTTGGGCATCATGACCCTGTCGGCGGTGTTCGGCACCTTGTTGGGGCGTCGCTTTTCTCTGCACCATCGCATGGCCCTGCGTGAGACGCTCATGGCACGGGCCGGCCACCACCCCGGCCGCATCATCGGCGGAATAGTCGCCTTCACCCTGTTGATGGAAGCACTCGGCGCCGCAGTGCTTTTTCACCGCTGGCTGGCCCTGGGCGAGCCGCCGTCCACGGCCCTGGGGCTGGCGGCCTTCCATTCGGTGTCTGCCTTTTGCAATGCCGGTTTTTCGCTGTTTTCCGACAGCCTGCTTCAGTATGCCGGCGATCCGGTCATCAACCTGGCGGTGTTGAGCTTGATCGTGGTCGGGGGCTTGGGCTTCCCCGTTGTGTTGGACATCTACCAGTACTTGCGGGACCTAAGGCGCGCGCGCCGGCCCAGCTTGTCGCTGCACAGCAAGCTGGTTATCACCACCACCGCCCTGTTGATAGGCGCAGGCTTCGTGCTGTTCCTGGGCCTGGAGGCGGGCGGCATTTTGCGGGACAAACCGGCGGCGACCGCCCTGTGGATCGCGGCCTTCCAGGCCATAACACCGCGCACGGCCGGCTTCAACACCGTCCCTATCGGCCACCTGCGCGACGCGACGCTGCTGCTGTTGGCAACCCTGATGTTCATCGGTGCGAGCCCGGGCTCGACGGGCGGGGGGATAAAGACCTCAACGTTCGCGACGCTGGTGCTTGTCATCCGCTCGATGATCCGGGGAGAAAGGCAGTGCCAGGTGTGGGGGCGCACTATCCCTGCCGCCGTCTACCAGCGAGCCTTCGCCGTTTTTGCGCTGATGCTCACCGCACTGATCACTTTTACGTTTCTGCTTACCTTGACCGAAGGGTATCATTTTCTGAGCTTGTTGTTCGAGGCCGCCTCTGCATTGGGCACGGTAGGCCTGACCACGGGCATTACACCAACCCTAAGCAATATCGGCCGCTTGTTGATAACCGTTGCCATGTTCATAGGCCGGGTCGGTCCTCTGACCTTGGCCGTGGCCATCCGGCCGCGGGTACGGGCGGCAACCTACACCTTCCCCGACGAGGACATAATGGTGGGCTAAAGGAGCCGATGCCATGCCTAACCAGCAATTCGGTGTAATAGGACTAGGGCGCTTCGGGGCCCGGGTAGCCAGCGGGCTGTACGAGGCCGGCGCCGAGGTCATAGCCATCGACGAGGCCCCCGAGCGGGTTGACGCCATCAAGGCCAACGTCACCACCGCAATCTGCGCTGATGCTACAAGTGCGGATGTGCTCAGCGAGTTGGAGGTGCAGGAACTGGACGGCGTGGTGGTGGCGATGGGCAGGGATGTGGAAGCCAGCATTCTCATCACGGCCCAGCTCAAGCGGATGGGAGCGCGCAACATCGTGGCGCGTGCCTCCAGCGAGTTGCACGCCCAGATACTTTCAATGGTCGGCGCTGACCGGGTCGTCTATCCCGAGCACGATGCCGGCATGCGCGTGGTGCGCCAGTTGACCTCCCCACATGTTGTCGAGTTTATCACCCTCGAGGGCCCCCTAGACTTCGCCGTGCTGACGATCCCCGACAACTTCGTCAACCACACGCTGCGCGACCTGCAGTTGCCCACCCGGTACGGCATCACCGTGGTAAGCATCCGCTCCGCCGACGGCCAGATGCGGCTGCCGGACCCGGACTACTCCTTCGGGCCGCACGATACCGTCTACGTGGTGGGCAACGCCGAAAGCATGCAGCGGCTCAGCAGGCTGATGGAGAAATGAGCGCCGTGTGCATCTTCCCTTGTTCCACCGCTTGCCGGCGAAACTTTTCTTCGTTTCACATCTCTAATATCCTGTTGGCTCCGTAAGTCGGGGCATGCGTCGTCATTATTACAGGGAGTTCGTGTCGTGAAAGTTCCTCTTCTGGATCTGAAGTCAGAATATCACCAGCTACGCGAAGAAATACTGGCAGCCATCGATGGAGCTCTTTCGTCGATGCAACTGTTTTTGGGCCCCAACGTACAGGCGCTGGAGCAGGAGTTCGCCGAGCTGTGCGGTGTCAAGCACGCCATCGGGGTGGGCAGCGGCACCGAGGCGCTGCACCTGTGTCTGCGGGCCCTGGGAATCGGCCCCGGCGACGAGGTCATAACCGTCGCGTGGACGTTCATCGGCACCATCGAGGCGATTGCCCATGCCGGGGCTACACCTGTTGTGGTGGACATAGACCCGGCGACATACTGCATCGACCCGCAGGCGATACGGTCGGCTGTCACCGAGGCCACCGCAGCGGTCATCCCCGTCCATATCTATGGGCATCCGGCGGCGATGGAGGAAATTACCCGTATTTGCCAAGAATACGACTTGAAGTTGATCGAGGACGCAGCGCAGGCTCACGGCGCCCTCTACCAGGGGCGCGTCTGCGGCTCGCTGGGAGACTGCGCCGCCTTCAGCTTCTATGTCTCCAAGAACCTCGGCGGCTACGGCGAGGGGGGAATGATCACCACCGACAACGATGCCCTCGCTTACCAGCTTCGCCTGTTGCGCAATCACGGGCATGTAGAAAAGTACCGGCATCAGGTAATCGGCTACAACAGCCGGCTCGACGAGCTGCAAGCAGCGATATTGCGGGTGAAGCTGCGGCGGCTGCAAGGCGGCAACCAGCGCCGCAGGCAGATAGCCGCCCTGTACAACGAGCTGCTGGCTGAGGCGCCGGTTATCACGCCGCATGAGGTGGAAGGCTGCGTGTCCTGTTATCACCTGTACTCGCTGCGTGCACCGCACCGTGACGAATTGTCCCAGTACTTGACGGAACACGGCATCGGCCACCAGACCCACTACCGCATGCCTGCCCACCGGCAGCCGGCCTGCAAGCAATGGGGCCTTGAGTGCCTCCACCTGCCGGAAACGGACAAGATAGCCGACCAGATAATTCAGCTTCCCATCTACCCGGGGATGAGCGACGCGCAGGTGCAGTACGTGGCCGACACGGTCTGCAAGTTCTATGCGGGCGCGCGCGGCTGCCGTTAGCAGGCCGCTCCACGCACAGGTTATCCATTCCAAACTTGCACAAATTGTGCTATAATGTGGTTCAACAAGTAGCACAACGTTAACGGCTGGCAGTCTTAGTTGTAATAGCCTCACCCCAGCCGCCACAGTCATGATTTGCAGCCTACAGGGGTGACAGCCGTGGCCAGGCAAGCCAAACCGCAGCAGGACAGGTTCCTGCGTGACGTTGCCGCCGTGGGTTTGATAACCGCCGGCGCCTTGGTGCTTGCCAGCCTCATCTACGGTTCGAACGCCTCCGGCTATCTGCCGCATATTCTGAGCAACGGCTTATTTTTGGCAGTAGGTATCGGCGCCTACGTCGTGCCTGTTGCCGCGTGGCTTATGGCAGCCGTCCTCGGCCTCGACCGGCGCCCGGTGCAGGCATCGCGCGTGGCCAGCGGCCTGGCCCTGTTGTTTGTGGTGTTGATCGTCGGCGCGCACCTGCGTGTCCCCATCGACGAGCATTTCTTTGAGGCAGCGGCCTTGCGAGCGGCTGGCGGGTACGTCGGGGCGGCGCTCGCCTGGCTGCTGCTAAAGGCGCTCGGGCCGATAGGCGCCTATATCCTGCTAGGCGGGCTCACCGCAACAGCGCTGCTGTTGATCAGCCAGACGACGGTCAGCCAAGTACTGGAAAGCATTGCCGGCCTGATGGGCCGCGGGGTCGGCCGGGCGCGCAGCTATGCAAGGGTGCGCTTGGCCCGCCGGCCTACAAGCAGGCGCAGAAGCTCCCGCAAAGCCGCCAGCAGGCCGCGGCGAACGCTTCCTAAGGACCGCAGGGTGGACTTGGACGACGATAACACCACCCCAAGTGCTGCCGGCCCGGGCACGACTTCAACGCAACCGCCCGAGCAAGCGGCCGCCGTCGCCGACCAGACCTCGGCGGAGGCTGCCAAGCCCGCCAAGAGCAGGCGGGAGAAGTC
>JALGVG010000110.1 GCA_029819875.1 Candidatus Zipacnadia bacterium
TTTTCCTGCATCATTGCAGGTTGCCACCTGCAGCCGGTTGCTGCATGCAGCAGGCCAGGGCAGCGTGAGGGCTGGTCTTCGTCAGGTAAAGTGGCTACCGGTATCGCAGACAAAAATGTCCGGCAAAACTGTTGCACCAAGGCGCGGTTGTGAGTTATTATGAAGGGCGGGATGTGAAGGAACTTCTTGTCACCGGGCATACAGGCGGCACCATTGTCCGGTTTTTGTCGTGCTTGGCGCAATTTGTCAACTACAATCCGGCAAGGCAGGTAAAAGTCGGGGAGATGAACAAGCAGTACCAAGGATGCTGCCGGCCGGCAGACGGCTGACACAGCGCCAGTGGAGGACGCAGTCGTCCGCTCGATAATATGAATATGCTGTGGGCGACTACGCCGGCAGTTACATCTGTGCGCGATACCCCCTCACCAGAGGATGGTTAGTGATGAACATTGTCGTGTGCGTCAAACAGGTTCCTGATACTACCGAGGTGCGGATTGACCCGGAGACGAATGCCCTCATACGCGAGGGGGTGCCGTCGATTGTCAACCCGTACGACGCCCATGCCACGGAGGAAGCGGTGCGGCTGAAGGAACGATACGGGGGGACGGTAACCATTCTTTCCATGGGTCCCCCGCAGGCCAAGGAGGCCATCAAGAAGTGCATATCGTTCGGGGCGGACCGGGGCATCCTGCTAAGCGATCGCGCATTCGCAGGGTCGGATACCCTGGCTACAAGTTACGTGCTTGCCGCCGGCTTGCGACGGCTGACGAACGAGCAAGGCGTTGACCTGGTCTTTTGCGGCAAGCAGGCGATTGATGGTGACACCGCCCAAGTGGGACCGGGCCTGGCGAGGCGCCTGGGTTTGCCCCAGATCACGTATGCCATCACCATCGAGGAAGTGGACCTGCAGCAGCGGCGGATACGGGTCGGCCGGCGCCTGGAGACGGGAGTGGAAGTAGTGGAGGCGCCATTGCCGGCACTGCTGACATGCGTGGAGGAGATGAACGAGGTCCGCTATGCCTCGTTGCCTGACATGATCCGTGCCGCACGATATGAACCCGAGGTATGGACGCACAATGACCTGGACGTGGACGAGGAGCTACTAGGGTTTGCCGGCTCGCCGACGGTAGTGAGCAAGATTTTTGCGCCTCCGGAGCGTGAACCGGGAGAGATCATCCCCGGTGGCAGCGAGGATCCCGCCGCCGCCGTTGCAGCACTGATTGACAAACTAACAGCACGCCTCAGCGTGGCTGCAAATGTGTGATATAGATGACTAAGAAACCCAAGCTGACACTCAAACTGGATGCCAGTAAGTGTATCGGATGCGAGATTTGCATTGGGGAATGCCCGTTCGATGCTCTCCGCATGGAGGGCGGCGTAGCGGTCATTGACTACGAAAAATGCAAGCTGTGCCGCAAATGCATCAAGGTATGCCCGGCTGGCGCCTTCTACTTGGAAGGCGAAGAGGCGGCGGCAGAGGCGGAGACGCCGGCCGAAGTGGACAAGCAGGCTGACCTGCAGGCGCGGCTCAGTCAATACCGGGGGGTGTGGGTGTTCGTCGAGCAGACGGAGGGCCGCGCACACCCGGTTTCCTGGGAATTGCTGGGGCGAGGGCGAGCGCTGGCCGACACGCTCGGCTGCCCGCTCTCGGCGCTTGTGTTGGGATACAACATTGAGCACCTGGCCGCTGAGGCGGGCTACTACGGCGCTGACACGGTGTATGTGGTGGATGACCCCGTCCTGTCGGTCTATCGCACCCAGCCGTACGCTGACGGCTGCGTAAAACTCATTCGCAAGTATAAGCCCGAAATCATGCTGGTGGGCGCCACCACCTTGGGACGTGACCTGGCAGGAGCCATCGCCACCGACCTGAGGACAGGGCTGACCGCCGACTGCACGGGGCTGGATATTGACGAGTTGACGCGCGAGTTGCGGCAGACGCGCCCGGCGTTCGGCGGCAACATCATGGCAACCATTCTGACGAGGGAACATCGCCCGCAGATGGCCACGGTGCGGCCCCGGGTCATGGAGGCTTTGCCGCGCGATGAAAGCCGTACGGCCGAAGTCATCCACGAAGCGCTGGGCATAGGCGAGGACGCGGTGAAGGTGAAGGTTGTCCAGTTCCGGCCCGATGCCGACCTGGACAAGCCGAACTTGACCTATGCAGACGTCATCGTGACCGGCGGCCGGGGCCTGGGCGGGGCCTCGGGGTTTGAGTTGATCAAGGAATTGGCTGACGCTTTGGGAGGTGTGGTGGGGGCCTCGCGCGCTGCAGTAGATGCCGGCTGGATATCGCATGATCACCAGGTGGGCCAGACGGGAACGACGGTGCGGCCGCGGCTGTACGTGGCCTGCGGCGTTTCGGGAGCCATCCAGCACCGGGTCGGCATGCAGACGTCGGACACTATCGTTGCCATCAACATTGATCCGGACGCGCCTATTTTCCAGATTGCCGACTACGGTATCGTCGGCGACCTGTACCAGGTCATTCCCGAGTTCATCAGGCTGGCGCGGGAGCGCAACCTGAAGGAACTGCTGCTGGGCCAAGGGCAGGCATCAAGGGCCGCAAGCTGAAGGAGCAAGCGGTGTGGGTCCGGCAAGTTGCACCAGGCGGGTGTGTGAGAAGGCCGGCAACGACTTGGTTGACGACTTGAGAGCAACATCCGAGTGAGCTACTCCCTGCGTTTCATTTGCTGAATTGTCACGTTGTCAAAGCGAGGAGAACACCGCCAATGGCGACCGACGTAAGCAACAAATTCGATGTGATAGTAGTTGGAGCGGGCCTGGCGGGCCTGTCTGCGGCGTACACGTGCGCCCGGGCCGGCCTGGAAACCATCGTGATAGAGCGCGGCACCAAACCCGGTACCAAGAACGTGATGGGCGGGGTGCTCTACACCCAGCCCACGGCACGGGTCTTCCCCGAGTTTTGGAAGGATGCCCCTGTGGAGCGGCCTGTGCTGGAACAGGGCGCGTGGATATTGACGAAGGATTCTGTTATCAAGCTTTCTTATCGGAGCCAGCGTTTCGCGCAAGAGCCGCCCAACGCATTCACGGTGCTTCGCGTCAAGCTGGACAAGTACTTTGCCGATCAGGCCGAGGAGGCAGGCGCTCTCATCATTTGTGAGACGCTCGTGGAGGAGGTGCTCACGGAGGGGGAGAGGGTCATCGGAGTACGCTGCGGCCGCCCCGAAGGGGAGCTTTACGCACCGATCGTGATTCTTGCCGAGGGAGTTAATTCGGAGCTGACCCGCCAGCTTGGGATGCAAACCGATCTGAAGCCCACCGATGCCGCCAGCGTTGTCAAGGAGATCATCAGGCTGGACCGCGAAGTGATCGAAGAGCGTTTCAACCTCAGTGGGCCTGATGATGGGCTTACGATCGAGATGTACGGCGACGCTACCGCCGGCCTGCTGGGAACGGGATTTCTATATACCAACCAGGACAGCCTGTCCCTGGGAGTGGGTTGCTTGTTGTCGCAACTGGTGGATTGCCCGCACACGCCGTATTCGATGCTTCAAAGGCTCAAGCAGCACCCGATGATAGCGCCGCTCATCGAGGGCGGCGAATCCGGAGAGTACATGTCGCACCTCATCCCCGAGGGCGGCTACAATCGGATGCCACAACTGTTTGGCCATGGCGTGCTGGTGGTGGGCGATGCGGCGATGCTGGTCAACGGGGTGCACCGCGAGGGCTCCAACCATGCCCTGCTGTCAGGGCTGTTGGCGGCACAGACCGCTGTTGAAGCTCACGAAAAGGGTGATTTTTCCGGCCGCGTACTCAGCCACTACCGGGCGCGGTTACTGGAAGAGACACCAACATTGCATGACTTGAGAAAGTATCGCAACGCTTCAACGTACATGGAGCGCCATCCGGCCGTGCTGACCACGTATCCGGAGCTGGCAAGCGATGCCATTTACGAGATGCTGAAGGTTGACGACGTGCCCAAGCGCCAGAAACAGTGGGAGATCGTGCGCATGGCTCTGCGGGCCAGGTCCCTGACGGGTATGGCTTGGGATGCCATTGACGGTGCCAGGTCAATGCTGTAGCAAGCACTTGGAGGGCAGATACCGTGGAGTATCAAAATGTAAAGGAACGCAACAAGGGGCTTGTTGACGCCCTTTATCTGGTAAAGTACGAGACTGACGAATCCGAATCGCACCTGAAGGTGATCGATGCCGAGCTTTGCCGCAAGTGCGAGGACAAGCTCTGTATCGTCCGCTGCCCGGCCGAGGTGTACCTGTGGGATGAGGCCAAGGACGAACTGGAGATTGCCTACGAAAACTGCCTCGAATGCGGGGCCTGCCGCATTGTCTGTCCCTTTGACAACATCGAGTGGCGTTACCCGCGGGGAGGGTTTGGCGTCGCGTACAAGTTCGGATAATGTGCGGTGATGGGCTTCAGTGAAGGACGCCGGGCGGCACGGTGACGCCGGCCAGTTCCAGTGCCGCAGTCACCTCCTCGGCCTCCGTGTGCACCATTTGGACGCGCGCTTGCCGGAAAACGTAGTAGGGCCCCTTGCCGTGCAAGCTCTCCCGGGTAAACACTTTGTCAACATCCTCCTCGACGAGCATTTCGGCTACATTGATGCCCTTGCCGTGCTCAATCTCCATGAACGGGTTGCCGATGCGCTTGCCGGCGATGACGCAATTGTCGGCCGCCCGCACGGTGACAAGCAGAAATTGCGGAGCCTCTCCGAAATGTAACGATATGCCGCCGTCTTCGTCAACGGGGAAAGCATAGATGTATTGCTGCTTGGTAGCCGGCTCGTAGTGGATGAGGATATCGTCGACGTTGTCGGCCACCTGCCGTACAGAGTCTTCGATTCTGCGGCTGATGTCGTGCGCGACGTCCAGGTCATGGACGTTGAGGACCAATACGGCCTCGATGAAGCGGAAGCTCCCCGAGTTGCGCCCTCGCAGCGAGCGGATGCAGACGACCTCGGGCTGTTGCATGATGACCGCCTCCACCTGGTTGAGCACCTCCCGTTCCACGGAGGCGTCCAACAGCACCCGCACGCCTTCGACCATGATTTCCCAGCCGGTGCGCGCAATTACCAGCACAATGAAGAGCGTGACGAGCCAGTCTATATTCCAGCCTTTGACTGACAGCAGCAAGCCTACGATGATAGCCCCCGAGGCCAGGACATCCACGTAATAGTCGGCGGCATCGGCCCTAAGGGCCGGCGAATTGGTGTGGAGGGCCACACGGCGCTCATAGCGCGAGAAGGCAAAGATGGCGATTGTCACGGCGGTCACCCCGGCCAGCGTCAGAGGCAGATTGCCCAGCGGTTCGAGCCCTCCGGTCGTGGCCGCCTGCTCTATTACTCCCCGGCCGAGTTCGTAAGCGGCCACGAAAATCATGATGCTGAGCACTACCGAGGCGAGGTTTTCTATCTTGTACAGCCCATAAGGGAAGCGGGGAGAGCGATGGCGGGAGATGTGCAAGCCGACCAGAAGCGAGGCGGAGGCAACGACATCCGCCAGCGAGTGCACGGCATCGGCGCGCAACGCTGCACTGCCCGAGAGCTTGCTCAGCCCGTACTTGATGCCCACCAAGGAGGCATTGAACAACACCGAGTACAAGGCCAAGCGGAAGGTGAGCCGCAACTTGGCGTTCTTGTCGTTTGCCGCCGGCATTTACGCCTCAACCTCGATAAAGGTGGCCTGACGGCGCCTATTGCATGCCCTAGCCGTTGGCCCGGTGCGCGAAGGCGTCTTCTATGACTATCGTTTTGCCCACGCCCACGGCCATGTAGTGTTCACCGAAACTTTCTTGGAAAAGACTGCGAGCCAGATTTCCCGAGCAATGAGAGGGAGCAGCCACGCGGACTTGGAGTTGTTTCAGCTCCCTGATCACCTGCTCGATCTCGGAGGCGGAGTAATCCTTGAGATGGAAGCCTCCCAGGACGAGATACAGCGGCTTTTGGCGTAGCTCGTGGGCGCGCCGGGCGATGTTTACAATGCCGGGGTGGGCGCATCCGGTGATAACTACCAATCCCTGCTGTGTTTCGATGACCAGCGATTGCTCGATGATGGCAGTGCCCATCTCGCCGGTCGTGTAGACATTGCGGCACACCTCGACCGGCTGGTCCACCTTGACGACTTGGGCGCCACTGCGCTCGACTTCGGTTATGAAGTCCTCGGGAAAGGAGCGCGGCAGGTAGACGGTGACGTGGCTGTTCGCGTCCAGAAACTCCGGTAGGCCGCCCACGTGGTCCCAGTGGACGTGGGAAAGCACCACGGTGTCGACCTGCCCGGGGTCGAGCTTGAGCTTGCGCATGTTGGCCAGCAGTATTCTTCCGTCAGCACCGGTATCGAACAGGACCGTCTTCTCGGTGCCTCGAACGAGGCAACTGAACCCCCAGCCGGTCTGCAGCCCCGGTGTATGGGCGTAATTGTCGAACAGGATTGTGAGGGTCAGGTCGGCGCTTCCGGTGGCAGGCACGGCGGCCTCGGGCTCTTGGCTCTCTTGGATGTCTTGGTCTCCGACATTGGCACGGCCGCAATTGATACCCAGCGCCATCAGCACAGCAGCCGTGGGCAGCACCGACAGCGCACTGGTTGCCAGTATTTTGTACATTATCATCACCCCTATCGGTACATCAGGGCGCGACGGAAGCAGCCTTCCGTCGCACGTTGAGCCGCCCGTTGCGCATGGCGTATTCCTTGGCCTGGTGCATGAACGCCTCCAGGCGCGTGAGAGCTGTGGACTGTTCCAGGCCGTCGTACACCATGTTCAGGAACGGTATCTCGTTTTCGTTGTGGCGGACTCGCTTCATGATCGCGTAACTGATAGTGCCCGGCATGCAGGTGAAGGGCATCACCGCCACGATCCCGGACACCCCGTGGCGTGCGAATTCAATGCCCTTACCCACTGTCATTATGGCCTCGCCTTCAAAGCTGTGGTGGATGTAAGGAGCAGCCAAAGACAAGACTTCACGGGTGGGCGGTTCATAGGCATTGCGCAGAAAATCCGCGAACACCTTCACCATCCTGTGTTCGTCGCGTCTCATGACCTTGTCGGTAAGATAGTTTTTCAAGCGCAACTTATGATCGCGCGCCAGCTGCGCACGCATGTCACGCCTGAAGTTGCGGTACAGGAACCACTCGTAGACCGGAGCCGGCCACACTTCACCGCCCAGTTCCTCGATCTGGGCTATCAAGTTTTGATTGCTGAAGCGGTTGGCCCGGATGTAGAACTCGCCGACCAGTCCTATCACCGGCCTGGCCTGGTCACGGTCGACTTCCACGGCCTGGAAGCGGCGCACCGCGCGCTCGAGGGCTGCAATCAGCGACCGCATGTTGCCGCCTTGGCGTATTACGTCGCAGACCTCCTCCAGTGACTGCTCGAAGGCGCGGTCGGTACTACCCGGCTGCACCTCGTAGGGTCGGGTTTCCAGGCGCGCCTTCTCCAGCAGGTCGATGGCCACAATCGCATCCCAGCCGAGCTTGAGGAATTTGCGCCCCACGATGCCCAGGTCATCGTAGAACCGGGAAGCCTGGTTGGGGGCATAGATGGGTACGTCCTCGTAGCCCAAGTCGTCCAAGACCATGCGTTGCAGGGCGTTGTATTGCCCGAAGCGGCAAGGGCCGCCGGAACCGCCCATGAAGAAGGCGTACTTGTTGCGGTCGAAATCCGGGCGCATGGCGTACTTGACCATGTCGCCGGTGGTAACGATGCACGGGAAGCACTCCTTGCCCGTGGTGAACTTGCGGCCCCACGCCAGGGTCTCCTCGTCGGGTTCGTCCATCACCTGGGCCTTCATGCCGCAAGCTTCAAAGGCGGCCGCCAGGCCGTAGGCGTGGCTGCTCATGTTGGGTATCAGCACGGTACGATGAGAGGCCTTTTCGATATTCAACGGCCTGAAGTGACGTCCCGGTATGAACTGGCGCTTGTCATTGGCATTGAGGCTGTCCAGGAACGCCTCGCAGCGGGTGATCATCCCGGCATCGGCGCTGTGCTCGTCAACCTCGATAACCAGGCACGGCTCAGTGCCCAGGCGTTCACGGAAGAACTTGATTATGAACGAGTCCGGACCGCAGCCGAAATTGGTCAGGTACAAGGCGTTCAGGCGCCGGTTGTTGGAGATTATCTCTGCGGCCGCCAGGATTTTCTGCCCATACCTCCAGTACATGTTGAACCAGTCGGCGGGAAGTGTAACCTCGCTGAGGGGCAAAAAGTCCATGGGAATGGGCAGCACACCCATGTTGCGCAATTTCCGCGGTAGTTCCAGGCTGGCGCCGGGATCACAAGTGTTGTATGAGCGCCCGACTATGACGATGGCGCGCTGGCCCGGCTTCAACGAGGCCAGCACCTCGGCCCCGCGCTGACGGCAGCTATCCTCAAACCGCTGCAAGGCGGCCTTGGCTGCCTTCAGTGCCTCCCGCACCTGCTGTCTGGTCTTGCCAAACCGCCTCGCCACCGGCATCAATGCCTTCACCCAGTGGTCTTCATCGGCCGCCAGGTAGATAACAGGGCTGAGTAGTTCAATGTCATGTGCCTCGAAGTCCACTGCTGACTTGAGCGTGTAGGCCAAGCTCTGCATATACGGGCACACGAAGCTGTCCGTCATCTCCGGGT
>JALGVG010000002.1 GCA_029819875.1 Candidatus Zipacnadia bacterium
CTTCGAGCGCGAGAACCTGACCGAAGGCTTCCTGTTCCGGGTCACGGCGACCGTCGGCGAAGAGGTATCGGCGCATGCCTAAGCTGCCCCGGGTGACCTCGGAGCAAATGGCCAGGGCACTGCGACGGGCGGGGTTTGCGGATGATCGGCAAAAAGGCAGTCACCTCACAATGCTTAACCCCAAATCACGTCGCAGAGTGGTAGTGCCGATGCACGGGCGCGTTCCGGGAACAGGCATCACGCATGATATACTAAAGCAGGCAGGTTTGACCGTGGAGCAATTCTGCGAACTGCTCAAGTGACTGGCCGGTTTATAATCTATCTGTCTTTGCGGGCCGCAGGATTTGTAGGGCGGGCAACGGGCAATCCCCTTGCAAAAAGCGGCCTCGGTTAGGTCCTTTTCCGGAGAGAACTTGGGAACGGTGATAAGATGAGCATCAAAGGCAGGGCACACAAGTACGGCGATCATGTGGATACCGACGTGATTATCCCGGCGCGGTATCTGAACACCAGCGACCCCGACCAGTTGGCCGCCCACTGCATGGAGGACCTGGATGCGGATTTCGTGAGCCGGGTGCGGCAGGGAGATGTCATCGTGGCGGGGCGCAACTTCGGGTGCGGGTCGTCACGTGAGCATGCCCCCATCGCAATCAAGGCGGCCGGCATCGCCTGTGTCATCGCCGAGAGCTTTGCGCGCATCTTTTATCGAAATGCCCTCAACATCGGCCTGCCCATCGTCGAGAGCGTGGAGGCCGCCAGGGGGATTGCAGACGGCGACGAGGTTGAAGTGGATATCGACGAGGGCGTGGTGCGCAACCTCACCAGCGGAGCGCAGTACAAGTTCCCCCCGCTGACGGGAAGGGCGCGCGAGCTGATAACGGCAGGGGGACTGAAGGTGCTGGTGCGCCAGAAGCTGGCATCCGGGAAGTGACAGAAGAGGCGGACCGCACCGTGGGCATGAGACGGCGGGGAAGAATCTACCGGGCGTAGCGGTCGGCGGTTGCAGGCTGCTGCAGAAGAGGGAAGTTGGAGAATGTCACTGCCGGTGGTCGCAATAGTAGGGCGGACGAACGTGGGCAAGTCGGCACTGTTCAACCGGCTTGTGCGCGAGCGCGTGGCGGTGGTGGAGGACACTTCGGGCATCACGCGCGACCGCATCTACCGGGAGATCGAGCTGGACGGCAGGCGGATAATCCTGGTGGATACGGGGGGGCTGGCGGGTGCCGAGAGCGACGAACTGGTGACGCAGGTCAAGGAGCAGGCGGCCTTGGCGCTGGCGGAGGCGGACCTGCTGGTAGTGGTTGTTGACGGGCAGGAGGGCGTCACCTCCTTGGACCACGACGTCGCCGAGGTCGTGCGCCGCAGCGGCAAGCCGTACGTGCTGGTAGCCAACAAGATGGAGGCCAAGGAGGCCGACAGCACCCAGTTCGCCGAGTTGCGGATGGGCTTGCCCATTGAGGTGTCGGCCCTGCATGCGCTTAACATCGACGAGCTGATAGAGGCGATACTGCAGCAACTTCCCGCGACCTGGGAGGAGCCTGCGCCGCGGCGGGAAGGCGAGACCGCCATCGCGGTAATCGGGCGGCCGAACGTGGGCAAATCGGCACTGATTAACGCGCTGGTGGGTGAGCAGCGGGTGATAGTCAGCGAAGTACCCGGCACCACGCGCGATGCCATCGACGTCGAGCTGCAGGTGGACGGGCAGATGTATCGGCTGGTGGACACGGCCGGGTTGAGGCGGCGGGGGCGGCGCTCGGCGCGAGGGCCGGAATACTACTCATCCCTGCGCACCTTGAAGGCGTTGCAACGCGCCGACCTGGCGGCGGTAGTAATCGACGCGGCGGAGGGGGTAACGGCGCAGGATGCGCACATCGCCGGGGAGGCGCACCAGGCCGGCCGGGGGCTGGTTATCGTGGCCAACAAGTGGGACAAGGTCCAGGAGCTGGCATTCGGCAAGGAGGAACTGACGCAGGCGGAACGGGAACGCAACGAGCGGCTGCTGCGCGAAGACTTCAAGAAGATGGTGCGCCAGCGGATGGCGTTTGCCGGATACGCAGACGTGCTGTACACTTCGGCGATAACCGGGCTGGGGGTTGGCGAGCTACTGCCCCAGGCGCGGCGGATCGCGGAAAATTACCGCAAGCGAGTGGCGACCGCGGAACTCAACCGCGTAATTCAGCAGGCGGTGTCCGAGCACCAGCCGCCCTCGCGAGGGGGCCGGCCGCTGCGCATCTACTACGCCGCCCAAGTGGCGACACAGCCGCCGACCTTCGTGGTGTTCGTCAATGATCCGAAGCTGATGCACTTTTCCTACGAACGGTACCTGGTAAACAGGTTAAGGGAGACATTCGGGTTCGAGGGGACACCGATCAATCTGTTCGTGCGCCGCCGGGAGCGCAAGGGAGGCAAGAAGCGGTGAGTGCCGAGGGGCTTTTGTGGATTGCAGCGGCATATTTCATCGGGGGTATTCCCGTAGGCTATCTGGTCGGCAAGTCGAAGGGGATTGATATCCGGCAAATCGGCAGCGGGAACATCGGGGCTAGCAACGTGTTGCGGATCCTGGGTGTGAAGGCGGGCATGGCCGTGTGGGTGGCGGATGTTATGAAGGGCTTCCTGCCGACGTGGGCAGAGGCGCAGTGGCAGCCTGAAATGGCGGGGCGCTGGTGGCTGGCGGCCACCGGCACGGCGGTGATAATGGGGCACTGCTTTTCGCCGTACCTGCGACTGCGCGGCGGGCGCGGGGTGTCAACCATCCTGGGAATAATGCTGGCACTGAACTGGAAGGCGGCTGTCACCGGCTTCGGCATCTGGCTCGTGATAGTAAGCATCACGCGCTACATATCCCTGGGCTCGATCGTTGCGTCACTGAGCGGGGCACCGCTGCTGGTGGTGTGGGGCTCGCCGGCCGCGTACTGGCCGTTCGTACTGTTCGCCGGCATGCTTATCACGTGGCGACATACGCCCAATATTCGGCGGTTGCTGGCCGGCACCGAGAGCAAGATCGGCCAGAGGGTGAAGGAAATCGAGCCGACAGAGGGCGCACAAGAGAATGGATGATATTCGGGCAGTCAGCGTCATCGGCGCCGGCGCGTGGGGGACGACACTGGCGTGGATGCTGGGGCGGGCGGGGCGGCGGGTGAAGTTGTGGGTGCGCGAGCCGCGGTTAGCCCAAATCATGCGCCGGCAGCGGCGCAACGCAACCTTCATGCCCGACCTGGAACTGCCGGCGACGGTGGAGCCGAGCAACGAGCTGGCGGAAGTGCTGGACGGTGCCCAGGTCGTGCTGACAGTGGTCCCCTCCCACGGCCTGCGGGAGGTGATGAGGGCTGCGGCGGAGTTCTTTCCCGATGAGGCGGTCATCATCAGCGCTACCAAGGGCATCGAGCGGGGCAGCGGGCTGCGGATGTCGGAGGTGATATTGCAGGAATTGGGCGAGGGCCATCGCCGGCACATAGCGGCGCTGTCGGGGCCGAACCTGTCCGGGGAGATCGCCCGGGGGATGCCGGCGGTGAGCGTGGTGGCCAGCAGCGACGAGCAAACGGCGCTGTTGGGCCAGCGGCTGTTGTCAAACGACCTCTTTCGTGTATATACTAACTGTGATATAATAGGCGTGGAGCTGTGCGGAGCGCTCAAGAACATCATCGCGATAGCAGCCGGCGTTTGCGATGGGCTGGGGTACGGTGACAATGCCAAGGCGGCGCTGATTACCCGGGGCCTGGCGGAGATGGCGCGTCTGGGCGTGCGACTTGGTGCCCAGCCGGCCACGTTCTGGGGCGTTGCCGGCGTCGGTGACCTGTCGGCCACCTGCATGAGTCGGCTGAGCCGCAACTGGAACGTGGGCTGGAGGTTGGCCAAGGGGGAAAGCCTGCAGCAGATTCAAGCGAGCCGCGATTCGGTGGCCGAGGGGATTTACACGACGGTGGCGGCGTGCCAGTTGGCGGAGCAGGCGGGGGTGGAGATGCCGATTGCGCGGGCGGTGCACAAGGTGCTGTTTGAAGGCTGCCCGGTGACGGAGGCGGTGCAGTCGCTGATGACGCGGGCAAGGAAGCCGGAGACCGAGGACTGGTAATGGGAGGAGGCGCAGACCGGGGACTGGTGAGCGGGGCGATGCCTTCAGGCAGGGATGGGAGCAGGGCGGCAGCGGCGGAGGCTGAAGAAGGCGAGTTGAATGCTTACGGCTGGTGTGAAAAAGCCAAGGAGGTGCTGGCGTGGGTAAAACAGTCAACAAGCGGGATATTGCCGAGACGGTGAGTGAGAAGACGGGACTGAAGAAGGCGGAAGCGGCGGCGGTCGTGGGCACAGTGATAGAGGCGATCGTCTCAGCACTGAAATTAGGCGACAAGGTGCAGATCAGCGGGTTCGGCACTTTCATGATACGCGAGCGGGCGGCGCGGACGGTGCGGAACCCCCGCACCGGCGAGCCCGTGGAGGTGGCGGCGAGCAAGGCAGTGGTATTCAGGCCGAGCAAGGGCTTAAAAGAGGCGGTAAACTAGAGGAGGAGAAAGCGGCGGCCGGCGGGAAGGACTACCGTTGCAACCGGAGAATAAGTTATACGAGGCGTAGTTCGTGGGGGCGATGTTTGCAGTTCAGGTCGGGGCGTGGCGCAGCTTGGTTAGCGCGTTTGACTGGGGGTCAAAAGGTCGCCGGTTCAAATCCGGCCGCCCCGACCAGCTTATTGAAGCCACCACCACAAGTCGCCCATCTATGCAGATGCGGCGACTTGTTTTTTGAAAGCAAGGGAGCATTCGATGACTGAATCCAATTACGAGAACCTCGCGCAGATGACCTTTGAGCGGTACGCAGAGTACGTGAACCCGGGGATGGCGGCGTTGGTGCGTTTCATGGGGTTTGAAGTGGTGGAGGTGGAGGCGGAGGGTTGCTACGTGGTGGACAGTGAAGGGCGCAAGTTCCTGGATTTCCTGGGAGGGCCGGGGGTGTTTACGATGGGTCACCGCCACCCCAAGGTGGTGGCGGCGGTGCGGGCACAACTGGAGAAGATGCCGCTGAGCAGCCACGTGCTGCTCAATCCCGTGCAGGCCGAACTTGCCGAGCGGCTGGCGCAGATCACGCCCGGCGAGCTTCGCTACACGTTTTTTTGCAACTCGGGAGCGGAGGCGGTCGAAGGGGCGTTGAAGGCGGCGCGGGCGTTCACGGGCAGGCCGAAGTTCGTGGCCGCCGAGGGCGGGTTTCACGGCAAGACCTTCGGTGCCCTGAGCGCCTCGGGCCGCGAGACATACCGCAAGCCGTTCTACCCGCTGCTGGAGAGCTTCGTTCACGTTCCGTTCGGCGACGCGCAAGCCCTGCAGGCGGCAGTTGATGAGCAGACCGCCGCCGTTATCCTGGAGCCGATACAGTGCGAGGCCGGCATAAGGGTGCCGCCGGAAGGGTACCTGCGGCAGGTGCGGGAGATTTGCGATGCGGCCGGATGCCTGCTTATCCTGGACGAGATACAGACCGGGCTGGCGCGCAGCGGCAAGATGTTCTGCTGCCAGTGGGAGGAGGTGGCCCCGGATATCATGACGCTGGGCAAGGCGCTCGGAGGGGGCGTGATGCCGATCGGCGCCTTCACCGCGCGGCCGCAGATCTGGCGGATCTTCGAGGAAAACCCGTGGGTGCACAGCTCGACGTTCGGGGGCAACCCGCTGGCCTGCAGCGCGGCACTGGCGGCGCTGGAGGTCATCGAGCAGGAGCAACTGTGCCAGAAGGCGGCGGCGCGCGGCGCCCAGCTTCTCGAAGGCGTTTCGGCACTGGCAGCGAAGTACCCCGGCATCATCAAGGATGTACGGGGGCGGGGCCTGCTGGTGGGCGTGGAGTTCGGCGACAGCGACATCGGCGGACTGGTCATCACCGGGCTGGGCCAGCGCGGGATCCTGGCGGCCTATGCCCTCAATAACCCCGAGGTGCTGCGCTTGGAACCGCCGGCCGTGGTCAGCGAAGGGCAGATTGACGAGTGCGTGCAGGCCCTGGACGAGGCGGTAGCGCAAACCGTGGAATTGCTCGAAGGATAAGGCCGGCCCGGCCGGCTGAAGCCTATTGCCCGAAACTTGGTGCGGGCGGCGGGCCTTTGCTTGGATGCGGGGGCGGCCGGGGGGCGGGGGCAGCGGAAAAGGGCGATGGAAGACCACAAAATGCAATGAACCTGCCTAGATGAACCATTCAGGCCATCCACTGCGTGAATCGCCGTTGATCATGCTGGGCTACGAGTCGCCACGGGCACGGCGCAGGCGGCGGCAGGTCCAGCAGCAATCTACCTGTTGCTGTTGTCTGTTGGTTGTCACATGCATCGCGATACTGCTAATCCTGTTCGGCGGCAAGATGATGCACTGGGTGCGGGAGCGCCACCGCCAGGCGCAGGAAACGCGGTCCCACGCCGATTTCCCCCTCGATCTGACGATCCAGCAACCCTCCTATTATCGCTACGGACTGGTGAAGATCTCGCTGGTGTTGACTGACGTGAACGGGAAGATGATACGGGCGGAGACACCGCCCAAGATAATAGTGAGGGATACCAAGATGGACATCGTGACGACCGTCGGGGGCGTGGACAAGCTGGTACCGAGGTTCGAGGCCTCCGAGGGCCGCTATGTCTGCTACTGGCCTATTCCGTGGAATGCCGCGCCGGGGCGGTACATCGTGGAGGCGCAGGTGGAGATGGAAAAACCCCAGCAGTGGGAGTGGATAGCGCCGGGCCAGCGCAAGAAGAAAAGAGGCAGGGGCCAGGAAGAGGGCGAAGAGCCGGCCGTCGAGGGGCAGGCGTTTTGCGTGGTGAGGGAGCCGTTCGACGTGGTGGCGCGGCGGAGGCGAAAGATCGAGCCGGGCATGTGCGTGGCGACGTGGGAGCCTGATTTTCCGGGCGGGCAGATAATGCGGCCGGACGGGACGAAGGGCGACTGGCGGGCGATGCTGGATTGGGCGCAGTATATCGGGGCTGACACTTTCTGGTTCCGGGGCGGGGTGACCACCGCTTACAATTCTTCGCAGGCGCTGAGTTTCGACCAGCCGTGGGTGAAGGGGAACATCGAGGCTTTGGCGGCGCTGGGAGACGAGGCCCATCGCCGCGGCTTGAAGTTCGGGGCGTGGGCGGTGGCTTATGAAACGTATCCCAACAAGCCCACGCCGGCCCTGCCGGACCCCAACATGTACAAACCTCCTTACAGGTTCGCCAAGGACATCTCGCGCAGCAGCGGCAAGGTAAGTGATACCTGCTGGGTTTCCCTGCTGGACGAGGAGCGGGCCCGCCACCTGCAGGAGTTTTTCGAATACCTGCAGGCGCTGCCGCAGGTGGATTACATCGGGCTGGATTACATGCGCGTGGAACGCGCCTACGAGATGACCGAGCGGTTCGCCTCGCAGATGCCGGTGCAGCTACCCGATGATTGGGACAGTCGCAGCCAGAAGAGCAAATGGCTGTACGTGGCCAAGAAGGTGGAGACGGAGTGGAACCAGGCGTCAGGGCGCGACTTTTACGATTGCTGGAACTGGTGGCGATCACACCTGGCGGCGGAGATCCTGGCGGGCATCATAAACCAGGGGAAGATAACCAAGCCGGTGTGGATTTTCACGTTGGGGTGGAAGACAGGGCACCAGCACGGCCAGGACGTGGTGATGTTCCATGATGCGGGTGCAGCGCTGCTGGCGCCGATGCTGTATCAATGCGATTCTTACGAGCATTTCGACTTCCTGATAAACGATTGGCGGCAGTACTTGCAGACGGGCGAGGTAAACCTGCTGCCCGGTGACGAGGTGAGCGATTACTGGCACAAGCGGGAGGGCAATATCCGCTCGCGGCGGCCGGCGGCGCCGGAGGTGATGTATCAGAGGATGGTGCGGGCGTACGAGGAGATGATGCCTGGGATGCCGGCGGTGGGGCTGTTTTGGCATGACATCAGCCGCGCCGCCTCGCTGGGCAAGAACCCGGGGGCAGGCAAGGGGCCGTACCCGGGCATCGAATGGGCGCTGGCGGGCGGGGCGGCGTTCAGCAAGGCGCGGGAGGGCTGGCAGGTGTACCCGATAACGGCGCAGATACGGGTTCCCTCGCAGGCCGTGATCGGCGTGCCGTTCGAGGTGCGGGTGCGCATCAAGAACCGGGTCAAGCGGGCGGTGGCAAACATTGACATCGAATTGCAGCCCACGCCGCAGATCGGTGCCGTCGGCAAGAGCAAGAAACGGGTAAAGAGCCTGGGGCCGGGCGAGGAGATAAGCGTGCCCTTCGAGGTGAAGATCACGTCGGGGAACGCCAAGCGGGCCAACCGCTTCATGGTGGCGGCGCGCATCACCTGGCCGCACGGCAAGTACGGCCCGCGGGTCAGAGAGGACCTGCCGCGGGTCATCATCGTGATGAAATACCTTGACGGCAAGTAGGCACAAGGCCGGGGGGTATGCAGTCAGCAAATGGGTAAGTTGCACGCGCAAGAGGGTGGCAATCGCACGAGCCGGGTGTTGACACGCCCCGGAGCGGGGGAATTCGACAGGATCGCGCCGTACTACGACCAGTTGATGGCGCACGTGCCGTACGGGCAGTGGGTGGATTACGTGCAGAGGCTGGCGGCCAGGCATGGCATCGGCGGCAATATCGTGCTGGACCTGGCCTGCGGGACGGGCAGCGTGGGGGCGGAGATGCTGCGCCGCGGCTACAAGGTGTACGGAGTGGACTTGTCGGAACCGATGGTGCGCCAGTGCGCCAGGCGCAGGCCCTACCTGCCGGCGGTGGTGATGGATGCGACGCGGCTGGGCATCAAGGCGGGGAGCATGGATATAGTGGTGTGCCTGTACGACAGCCTCAACTACATCCTGGACCCGGCGGGGCTGCAGCGCTGCTTTGAAGGAGTGTGGCGGGCACTGCGGCCGGGCGGGGGGTTCATTTTCGACCTCAACACGCGGCGGGCACTGCAGATCGGGCTGTTCACGCAGGACAACCTGGCGACGAACGAGCCGCTTCGCTACTGCTGGAAGTCGCACTGGGACGAGAGGGAGGGCCTCTGCCGGGTGGACATGTGGTTCGGCTGGTACGGGGAGGGGCGGCCGCTGGAGTTTACCGAGACGCATTATCAACGCGCCTATGATGAGCAGCAGGTGCGGTCAATGCTGGCGGCGGCCGGCTTTTGGCAGGTGACGGCCTACAGCGCCTACACCTTCACACCTCCCACGCGGTGGTCGGATCGCATCTATTACGTGGCGTGCAAAGGGAAATAGCAGGCGGCGGCTAATATCGCCTATGCGAGGTAACTTGCAGTTGCAGTAAACCAGTGTAATCCTCCTGGGAGGGAGCGCCGATGAGCCTGGAGAACATCAGGCGGCAATTTGCAGATCCACCGAATGTTCATCGCTTTGCGCCGTTTTGGTTCTTGAATCACGAGTTGGAAGAGGCCGAGATGCGCTGGCAGGTGAGGGAGATGCACAGCCAGGGGGTGGGCGGATTCATCCTGCACGCCAGGCACGGACTGATAACGCCGTACATGTCGCAGGAGTGGATGGACAATCTTGCGGCGGCGATAGACGAGGGCAAGAAGCTGGCGATGAAGGCGTACCTGTACGACGAGAACAACTGGCCCAGCGGCCCGGCGGATGCCATGGTGTTCGAGGGGCACAGCGAATATCGCATGTCGGGGGTGGTGTTAAGCGAGGAGTTCGAGGTGGCGCGGCGCGCCCGCGTGCGGCGCCGGTTGAAGGTGGAGGATGAGCTGATAGCGGTCATCGCGGTGCCGGTAGAGGACGGCGAGCCGGTGGAGTTTCCCGAATCGGCGGTGAACCTGGCCGATTTCGTGGAGGGCACCGAGCTTGACTGGCGGCCGCCGGGGGGAACGTGGCGGGTCTACGTGTTCTCGCGGCGCTGGTTTGACGGGCACTTTTTCGGTTCATATCTTGATACCCTCAATCCGCAGGCGGTAAGGCGTTTCATCGAGCTTACGCACGAGCGGTATGCCGAGCGGTTTGGCAGTGAATTCGGAAGCACGATACAGGGCATTTTCACCGACGAGCCGTCAATGAATTTCAACGGTTCGGACGCCCTGCCGTGGACGGGGCGGCTGCCGGGGGAGTTCGAGTGGCGCAAGGGATACGAGCTGCTGCCGGCGCTGCCGGCGCTGTTCAGGGAGATGGGGCCTGCCACGGCGAAGATCCGCTGCGACTGGTACGACGTGACGACGAGCCTGTACACGGAGGCATATTTCAAGCAGATATACGAGTTTTGCGATGCACACAACCTGTCACTGATGGGCCACGTGGACTGCGAGGGGGAGCTGGTGGAACACACGCGCCAGCAGGGCGACTTTTTCCGGGGGGCGCGCTGGATGCACTGGGGGGGAGTGGATTTTCTGTGCGAACTGACATGGCCTGCAGAGGACAGCCCGTGGGGCTTGAACAACCTGGCGGGGCCGAAGTTCGCTTCTTCGGCGGCGCACCTGCTGGGCAAGCGGGTGGTGGGCTGCGAGTGCTTCGGCCTTGCCAGCCAGTGGGCCGTTGACCTGCGTAACCTCAAGTGGATGACCGACTGGATCGTGACACTGGGGGTCAACCTGCTGGAGCCGCACGCCTTCTATTATTCCATCCAGGGTTTCCGCAAGTGGGAGTGCCCGCCCGGAGAGTTCTACCAGTCGGCCTTCTGGCCGTATTACCGGCACCTGGCTGACTATGCAGGGCGTCTTTGCTCGCTGTTTATTGACGGGCAGCACCGGGCGGACGTGGCGTTCTTTTATCCAATCAAGTCGATGTGGGCGGAACTGGGGCCGGGGCCGACGGCGAAGGCCAAGGAGCTGACCGAGAGCTTCAACCGCCTGGGGAGGCTGCTGCTGAAGCTGAACTTCGACTTTGACGTAGTCAGCGAGGAGATGCTGCAGGAGGCGGAATTCGAGGACGGCACGATACTGATCAAGCACCCCGACGGCAGTGCCGCCGAACGGTTCAAGATCCTGGCGATGCCGGCCGTGACCACGATAAGCAGGCAGACGGCCCGCAAGCTGCTGGAGTTCGTGCGCTGCGGAGGGCGCATCGTGGCAATCGGCGAGCTGCCCAGCAAGTCTCCCGAGCAGGGGGAGGACTGCGAAGTGGCCGAGATCTTCCGGCAGATATTCGGCCCCGACTACGAGGCCGGCTTCGGGGTGGCGGAGGCGGCAAGGCCGGTGCTATCGGAGAAGGCGTTGGCGGGGTGGAGCGGCGGCATCCTGGTGGGCGTCCCGCCCGCGGTGGATGACGAGGCGGTGCTGCCGGCGTTGGCGGAAGTGCTCGAGGCGGCCATCGAGGCAGACGTGACGGTCAGGGCAGCCGGCCAGCCGGTGCCGGAGGTCGTGCACCTGCACTACGTGCGCGAGGGCGTGCACTTGTTCATGTTTACGAACACCTCGCGCCAACGGAAGCATGAAGTGGAGGCGACCATGGCGGTCACCGGGGAGGTGAGTATCTGGAATGCACAGGACGGCAGCGTGCAGCCGGCGCCGGTGGCGAGGGGAGAGACAACCCGGACGGTGGTGCCGTTGAGCCTGGAGCCGACGGAAAGCGTAATCCTGGCCGTGGACCCGTCGCGGGAGTGCCCCAGCACGCCGCTGATCGCCGCCGACCTGCCCATCGTGCGGGTGGAAGGTAACAAGGCCGTGGGGCTGACGGCACAGGCCGGAACATACAGCGTGACGGTCGGCGGACGGGGGGAGGAGGGGGAGGTGGTGCGGGTGCGTGTGGCGCGGCCGCCTGCACCGCTGGTGCTGGAGGACAGGTGGCAGTTCACCACCGACAAGCCCAACTGCTTGCCCTTGACGCGCTGGAGCTACGAGATGCGCAACGAGGTGACGGGGCGGGACTCGGATGCCAATCGGCGGGTATACACAAGTTGCTTCGATGCCGATATCGTTCCCGGGCAGGCGCGGCTGCTGCTGGACGGCCTGGCCGTGGAGAAGGTGTGGAAGCGCTCGCGGCCGATAAGCTACAAGGTGGAGGTCAACGGCCAGCGCATCGAGCACTTCGAGCCGGGCACGTACCTCGATCACTACATATACGAGGCGGACTTAAGCGGTATCTTGCGCGAAGGACGCAACGAGATAGTGATCGAGACCGAAGGCCACCTGTACGAGCCGGGGGCGCTGCAGCATCCGGTTGTGATAGTGGGACGATTCGCCGTCGCCGAGGAGGGGCAGGTACCGAGGCTGACGGCGGAACCGGGCGAGATTACCGCCGAGGGATGGGAAGGCCAAGGCTATCCTTACTATTCGGGAGTGGGCATCTATTCGCAGACCTTCCGCCTGACAGCGGCGCGGTGCGCATGCGAGTTGTGGCTGGAGATGGAGCGTCCCCGGGACCTGGCGGAGGTGCTGGTGAACGGC
Source organism: Candidatus Zipacnadia bacterium (assembly GCA_029819875.1). Lineage (GTDB taxonomy): Bacteria > Armatimonadota > Zipacnadia > Zipacnadales > Zipacnadaceae > JALGVG01. The sequence continues at coordinate 12,309 of JALGVG010000002.1, forward strand.
AAGAGCTGCGGGGTGCGCTGCTGGGAACCGTTCAAATGGAACATCGGTTCGGCGGCAAAGACGGGGATAAATACCATCGAGATCCGGGTGGCGAACTCGATGCAGAACCTGCTGGTGCAGCAGCCGCGGCCCTCGGGCATTGTGGGGACGGTGACAATCGTGCCGTACCGCCGGGTGCAGTTTGAATGGTAGCAGCAGCGACGGGGCGGGACAGGGGCGGTCAGGAGGAGGCGGTTTCGGCGGCGGTAACCGGCAGCAAGGTCTCCGGCGCCGGTTGGGGGACGGCGAACCGGCGGGCGCACAGGTAGGCCTGCCGGTGGCTGGGGTAGACGAGGGTGCGGGCCCACAGGACGTTGACGGCAATCAAGGGGCCGCCGACGGGAGGGAAGACCAGCAGGCTGCCGATAAGGTGGCCGACGACCATGCCCATCAGCCAGGGAGCGGTCATCATAACGACGTACTCCTCGAGAATGAACACGCGCTGGAACCGGGCGCCGTCACGCAAGGCCTGGATCTTGTGATACAGGTAAGCGCGCTGCAACCCCACGATGGGCAGGCCGATGAGCAGCCCCACCGCTACGCAGCACAGCAGGCCCGCCCAGCCCCATTGTATGATAGCCACCGCTCCGGGCACGGCCAGTACCAATGCCTCGACAGGCAGCGTGTGGGTGTGAAACGAACAGGCGACCAGGATATTCATGACCAGGGGAACGAGCAAATAGGCAGCCAACACGAACAGAGGGTGGTTGAGAAGGTTTATCTTGAACATCACGGTAGCGCCCCCGTAAGTAGAGCGGGTAGTGGGAACTACAATGGCTGTGCCGGCGTCTATCTTTCAAAGAGCCATGCCGATGCACAAACAGGTGCCATGAGAAGTGTGATGTAAACAAACATTAACAATGCAAAATGCGCGCGTCAAGCGAATGATTAAACCTTGAGCATACGCAAGAAGTTCGATGAATAATTCTTGGGAGAAATAAAGGATTCGCGGCAACCGAGGGCTAATTACAGGGGCAGGAGAACGCACGGGAGCGTGCAACGGCGGGCGTGCGGCGGCAGCCGCGGAGGCGGTGAGAGTTGCGAAACGCCAAGGCGGACGCCGCCCAGGCGGCAGGGCCGAGCTTTACAGGCAATCACAGGGGGCCATGTTTCGGTTGAATCACATTGCCAAGACAGGTAGGTTGCAGCCATTGGTCTGCCTGCTGTCATATCGGGGTTGGACAAGTCAGACAATAATGTCTAGGAGCGCTAAATGCAGGGTATATTACTACCGAGAAAAGGCGCAGAGGAGTGATTGCCATGAAGCTGTGGACAGCCAGTGCAGCAGTGGCAGCGGCTGCACTGATAGTGGTGCTGGTAAGCGGGTGCGGTGGCGGCGGCAGTCCGGCGACGGACTGGGCGCGGTACACGCCCCCGGCGCAGGTAGTGCCCGTTGAGCAGCAGCAGGAATTTGCAGTGAGCCAGACGGTGGAGCCGGTGGGAAGTTCAACGTCAGAGGCGACGGGCCCGCGGGAGATGATCGAGGCCGGCACTGCGCCGATTGCACCGGTGGTGGAGTACACGGTGCAGGAAAGCGGCCTCAGCGGGTACCTGCCGGTGCAGGTGCAGTCGGCCGGCGGTTCACATCCCAACCTGGTATTGGCCATCGCCAAGCTGATGCGGGGGGCCATTGCCCAATCCGCCCAGAGCCGGCCGGCGCAGGAGAACGTGATAGAGATAGACTGGACCGACCCGGTCACCGGTATCCACTGGACGGGAAGTTTCCGGCAGGTGCTTACCGGCTACCGCCTGGACCTGCACGGCGAGGGTCCCAACACTGATGTGACGGTCACGGCCTCGATAAACGTGACCACGCTCAGTTCGGCGACGGCGTCGCTTGCCATCGAGGGCTCGGTGGCGGCCGAGGTGGACCTGGTCAATTGGCAGACCGGGGAATGTGAGCCGCGCAGTGGTCGGGCGATCCTCAATGACCGGTTCCGCATCACCGCCACTACCGAGGACGAAGTGACGACCGCGTTCAACGGCACCTGCTCGGTGGATGACAGGTTCGAGGTGCTGGAGGATGACCAGTGGGTCACCAAGGTGAGGCAGGAAGGGAGCCTGGGCTTCAACGGAACGCTGACGGACGAGACAGGGGCGGCGAGCGGCGAGTTTGACCTCTACTTCGGCGTCGAGGCGGGCGAGGAGCTGTTCTGGGCGCATCACACCGGCAGCGTGGAAGCCGAATACGACCTGGTTGCCGAGGAGGGCTGGATAGAGGTAACCCATGACGTGGAACTGAGCAACGGCATGACCGGCCACGTGGCCATGGACCGCGACGGCAACCTGGACGGCTGGATCCGCGACGCCGATGGTGAATTGCTGGCTACCATCACCGGCAACCTCTACGACGGAACCGGCCAGATCATCTGGACGGACGGCACCATAGAGCCGATAAATCCGGTTGGTCCGCTTCTGTAGCGATCTGCAGCACAGCGACAGGCAGAGAAAGGGTATGTGCCCGGCCGGGGCGGGGAAGCCTCGGCCGTGTTTTTTGGGGGGCCTTCAATCGCCGCAAGCAGGGCCGGATTGCACGCCGAGGCGGGCGGCAAGCTGGCGGGCAAGCTGCAGCGCCTGCCGGCGGTTGCAGATGGCGCCGTCGGCCCGGGCATCCTCCACTTCGTCGAGGATGACGCGGAAATGCGGCCCGGGCGTAAGCCCCAGTTCCTCGATCAAGTCACGTCCGCGCAGCAGCGGTTCCGTGGCCTGCTCGTTCACCCACTGCAGGTAGCGGACGAGCATGTCGTCAAGCAGCAGCGTGCAGTCGTGCCGGTACTTGGGGCTGGTGGCCGGCCCGCGGCAGGCGTACAGGTCGGCGCAGGCCAACAGGACCAGGCCCACGCCGTGAGGGTGTGCCAGGCGCATCAGGCGGCGGACGGCACGCATCGAGAGGGCGTCGGAGGGGGGCTGGTGCCGGCAATTGCTGTCGTGAAGGGCCGCGCGGACGAGGTGGAGAGGGCGCAGGTGGAGGCGGACGAGGCGCTCGACCAGCACGCGGATGTCGCGGGCAAGCCGCAAGCGCCGGGTGATCGTTGCGGCAATGTCCGCTCCTATCTGCTCGTGGCCGCGGAACCACACCCGCCCGGCCTCGTCCACCGTCCTGGTAGCCGGCTTGCCCAGGTCATGCACCAAGGCGGCCAACTTCAGCCCGGCGATCACCCCGGGGGCGGACAGGTAGTCGCTGACCGCACCGGCGGCACGGGGCAGCACAGCGGCGGGCCGGCTGATAATCTTCTCCAGCTCCTCGACGGTAAGCAGGGAGTGCCGCCAGACGTCGAGGTGATGATAGCCGCCTTGGCGGACGCCGCGGGCGGGGCCGATCTCGGGCAGAATCTGCTCCAAGAGGCCGGCGTCATCGGCGCTGCGCAGGCAGGCGGCGGCGCGGCTGCAAGCCAGCAGCTTCAGCAGCTCGGCACCCACCCGTTCGCCGGCCGCGTGCTTGATGCCCGGGGCAAGCTCGCGGATCCACGACAGCGTCGCTGGCTCAATGGTGAAGTCCAGTTCGCCGGCCAGGCGGAAAGCGCGCAGGCAGCGCAGACCGTCAGCGGCAAGATTGGCACGCGCCACCGCGCGGATGGTGCGGGAAGCGAGGTCCTCCAGCCCGCCGCAGGGGTCGAGGAGGGCAAGGCTTTCGGTGCCGGGGGCGGCAAGCAGCCAGGCGCAGGCATTGACGGTGAAATCGCGGGCTTGCAGGTCGGAGAGGATGTCCGGGCCGCGCAACTGGGCGAAGTCAAGTTGGCGGCGCTTGCCGGCATCGTGGGGGTTGAGCACCACGCGGGCGGTGACGAAATCCTCATGCAACACAACAAAGGCGCCGTTGAGGCGGTCGGCCACGTGGCGGGCGAAGTCGGCGGCGTCGGCGAGGGCGAAGTCCAGGTCGCGGGGGGCCCTGCCCAGCAGAATGTCGCGCAAGGCACCGCCGACGAGGTACAGCCGGCTTGCGGTCGCCGCCGCCAGGTGCGCCAGTTGCGGCAACAGCGGGTCGGAGTGCAAGATTTGGTGAGCGGAGGGTAGTTGCATTGCAGTTGTAGTATAGCGCGGTCAGAAGGGTTTGACGAGGGCCAGATGGGCGGCCAGGGACAAGGCGAACCCCACCTGGGCGACCACGAGGGTGGCCCCTGCGGCCAGCAGGGCGCTGTGGCGGAGGCGGGCAAGCTGCTCGGCTACCGCCGGCGTCATAAGCGGCATCATGAACAGCCAGATGCGCCCCACCTCGCCGCGCGTGGTGCCGGATACCAGCAGGACGGCCAGCAAGGCGGCAAGCGCCCAGCCGACTGCTGCCGGGGCCTGAAGAGGGCGGCGCGAGACCGCCAGCGCCCACACCCACAGCACACTAACAGCCGGCCCGGCAAACAGCAAGAAGTCGTACAGATTGCCCGGCAGCCATCCCCAGTAGCTGCGATGCCAGGCCACCATCACCTGCCGATGGGCAGCCAACGAGGCGCGCATGGCCAGCGGGAAGTTGTATCCCGACCACAGGTAGAGGACGAGATAAGGGGCAGCGAACCCCAAGATGCCGCAGACGATACCCTGCGCACAGCGCCGCCAGCCGCCGGCAAGTTGCCCGCGGCGCAGCAGTACCGCCATCACCAGCATGGGCACAACCATCACGGCCAGGCCGTAGGTCCACAACAGGGCCAGCGCTCCGGCCAGGCCACACAGCGTGTACACGGCCAGGTGCCCGGAGCGGAGAGCGAGCACCCACAGGTAGAGGAGCAGTGCCGCCAGCAAGGCCGCCACGGCGTCAATGCTGGGGACGAATACCAGCAGCGAGGGAATTGCCAGGCAAAGCAGGGCGGCAAGCAAGCCGACGCGCCTGTCCGCAATAACCGCACATATCCCGAACACAAAGACGGACACCAACACGCCGGGCAAGGTCACCGCCACTGCCAACGGCAAGGCCACCAGGGCGTCAAGAGGCGCAAGGGGCGTCTTGGACAGGCCCCGGATGTTATCGTACAGCTCCGCCGTCGCCACGCCCATTTGCTGCAGGTGCCGGTCAAGCCAGGCCAACAGGCCGGGGCTTGACAGGAACAGGCGGCGGAGGGCGGCAAAGCACAGGATGGGGCCGGGAGGGTGCGTACGCACGCGGGCGGGAACCGCGGGGTCAGCGGCCCGTTGCAGGTGGGAGGCGAACAGGCGGCGGGCGGAGGTCATCGCCAGCGCCTGGCCATAGTAACCCATGGAGATGTCGCTGATGGTAGCAGCGGGCAGGGTGAGCGCAAAGGCCGGGTCCCACAAGCCGCAGGCGGTCACGGCCATAGCGCCGGCTATGACCATGAGCAGCAGCAAGAGGACGCACAGGCGCCGCGAGGGCTGGGCACCGCTGCGCACACGGTCCAGGACCACCAAGGCGGCAAGCACCAGGACGCCAAGACATACAAGGGGCGGCAGGCTTGCGGGCAGGGGCTGGTCGCGCCACGGCCATTGCCACTGGCCGGCCAGGCCGGTGGGCAGCAGCCGCAGCCGCAACAGTATTGCAGCCAGAACGGTTGCGGCCACGGCCGCCCCCAGGCCCCCAAGCAACGAGCAGGGGAGTGACGAGGAACGGTTATTCGCCGGCAGTCGCTGCTTTTTTGAGTTCATCTACCTGTGCAGGATCAAGGGAGCGGACCTCGCCCTCGGCCAAGTCGCCGAGCTGCAGAGGGCCGAACGAGATACGGACCAGCTTGCGGACGGGATGGCCTACCGCTTCGCACATGCGCTTTACCAGGCGGTTGCGGCCCTCGGTAATCGTAAGCCTGATAACCGCTTGCCCGCGGCCGCTGCTGACTAGAACGACCTCCGAGCAGGCGGCGGTTCCATCGGCCAGGCGAACGCCGCTGCGCAACGCACGCAAGGCGGCCTCGTCCGGCACACTTTCGACGGTGGCAAGATATGTCTTCGGCACGTGATAGCGGGGATGGATGAGCCGGTTGGCAAGCTCGCCGTCGTCGGTGAGCAACAGCAGGCCGGTGGTATCGGCGTCCAGCCGGCCCACGGGAAAGACCCGCCTGCGCAGGGAGGCCGGCACCAGGTCCATGACGGTGGGGCGGCCGAAGGGGTCGCGCCTGGTGGTGATGTAGCCGGCCGGCTTGTTCAGCACCAGGTAATGATAGTCGGCAGGCAGGCTGAGGGGCCGGCCGTCAACACATATAACGCTGCGGGCAGGGTCAACCTTCGTCCCCAGCCTGGTGACGACCTGTCCATCAACGGTGACGCGGCCTTGCCGGATAAGCTCTTCGCTGCCGCGGCGGGAAGCGACGCCGGCTCGTGCCAACAGCTTTTGCAGCCGCTCCATATAGCACCATGCTCCCGAAGATGGTAAACAAGAGAACGCAAAGCGCCAGCGCCCTGCCGTTGGCGCGGACACGTGACCACAGGGTAGCCGGCACGTCGGCCTCTGCGACCAGGGGCACGGTGCGGGTGGCGCCCGTGGGCAGGGTGAACTTGAGGGTCGCCACCACCTGTCCGCGGTGGACGGGAGCGCTGACCTGCGGCGGCTGGAGGGTCTCGGTGACGTGCAACTGGTCGGCCGGCAGTACAACCGTCACAGAGCGCGCGGCCGCGGCCAGCACGTGACGGTGCGTGCCGTGCTTTACGGCCACGGGGCGCAGCGATGCCCCCTTGACAGCCAGATGCAACGGCCGGAAGTTGTCAAACGCCCACTGCAGCAGGTTGCGGCTGTCATCGGAGATGGCGCGGCTGTTCATCACGACACACAGAAGCTGCCAGCCATCGCGCGTGGCGGAGGCGGCGATGCAATTGCCGGCCTGGCGCGTGTAGCCGGTCTTGATGCCATCGCACTCCTCCCAGCGGTGCAGCAGGCGGGTGCGGTTGACCAGGAGGCGGTCGTACGGCTTGCCGGGCCACGGCAGGGTCAAGCGCCTGGTAGCCACAATCCGCCGCAGCAGGGGATGTTGCAGGCACTTGCGGGCTATTGTGGCCATGTCGGCGGCACTGCTGTAGTGGCGCGGGTCATGCAGGCCATGGGGATTGACGAAGTGACTGTCGGCCAGGCCCAGGCGCGCGGCTTCCTCGTTCATCATCCTGGCAAATGCCGGCACCGAGCCTGCCACGTGGATGGCCAGCGCCACGGCGGCGTCATTGGCCGAGGCGATCAAGGCCCCTTCCAGCAGGTGGCGGACCGTTATCTGCTCGCCGGCCTGCAGGTTCATGGTCGTCTCGCCGACAGCGGCGGCGCGGGGCGAGACGGTGACAAGTTCGTCAGCATCGGCGGAGTTGACGACGACCAAGGCGGTAAGCATCTTGGTCAGGCTGGCCGGGTAGACCTTAGCGTGAGGGCGCAAGGAACACAGCACCGTGCCGGTCTCGACATCCATGAGCACGGCGGCGCGGCCGGCGATGCGCGGCGGCGGAACGCGGCCCATAAAAAAGGTAAGAGAGTGCTGCGGCGCGGCGCAGGCCGGCGGTTCAGTTGCGCCGAAGCAGTCGGCCGTCCACATTAGCAGCAGGATGGCAGCGAGGGTGGCTACTGGTCTGAAGCTGCGGATGGTTCCTCACCTGTGTCAGCGATGGATTCAGCGGTCGTTGTGCCGCCGGTGTCGGCTACGGGAAGCGCCATGGTAGCTGCGGTCTGCTGAAATTGCTCCAACAGCGGCAGATCATCGAGGCTGCCGAGGCCGAAGACGGCCAGAAAGTGCTCGGTGGTCTCCAGCAAGAAGGGGCGCCCGGGGGCGTCCTTGCGGCCTGCGATGCGGATAAGGTTCTTTTCCAGGAGGCTGTTGATGATGCCCGCGGAGTTGACCCCGCGCAGTTCGTCAATCTCCGGGCGGGTGATGGGCTGGCGGTAGGCAATAATGGCCAGCGTTTCAAGGGCCTGGGTTGAGAGGCGTTGCGGCTCAGGCTCCAACAGCGCCTGGACGTAGTCGGCATACTGGGGGCGGGTGGCGAGGGTATAGCCGTTCGCCAGCCTGGTGAGCTGGACACCGTGGCCTACCAGCTTCTGTTCCAGGCGCTGCGCCAGCTCGGCGACCTGCTCGGTGCTGCAGCCCAGGATAGCGGCAATCCTGTCGCCGGGGAGGGGCTGGCTTGCGACAAACAGCAAGGCCTCCAGGGCGGCGACGAGAAGTTGTGCTTGTTGTTCTGTCAGCGAGTCCATGGCGTCCTTGTAGTCTTAAGTCTGTTGGTCAGCCAATTTAACCATGAGATTGCGGGCGGCGGAGTCCAGGTAGATGCGGATGCGGCCTTGGCGTATCAGTTCCAGCACGGCCAGGAAAGTGACAATGATGTGAAGCCTGCTGGTGGGCACGTCCACCAGGTCGCGGAAGTGAAGCGGCGTGTTCGGCTCGGCGGCGAGGCGGAAGATGATCTCTTCCACGCGCTGGGAGACGGTGACGGTCACGGGTGCCAGGCGGGCGGGGCGCGGGGGCTGGGCGCGTTGCAGCATCTCCTTGACGGCGCCTATCAAGTCAAAGACGGAGACCTCGTTCAGCGGCACGAAGCCGCGCACTATCTCGTCGGCCTTGCCGGCCGGTCGCAGGAAGATACGCTGGCGGGCACGCCGTGATTCGTCCAGTAACTGGGCGGCTTCCTTGTAGACCTTGTACTCGGCCAGGCGGCGCTTCAATTCAGCCTCGGTGTCGCCGAGTTCCTCCTGCTCGTCTTCGTCGTCGGCCTCGGAGGCGGGCAGCAGGGCGCGGGACTTAAGCAGCAGCAAGGTGGCGGCCATCACCAGGAACTCGCCGGCCACTTCGATGTTGACGGCCTGCATGGTGTGAAGATACTCCAGGTACTGGTCGGTGATGGAGGCTATCTGCACCTGGTGGATGTCCACCTGCTGGCAGCGCACCAGGTGCAGCAATAGGTCCAGCGGCCCTTCGAAGATGGTAATCTTCACCGGGTAGCCGCTGAACCCCTCGGCCTGGGCAGGGTCTGTAGCGGTTGGTAGCCGGGTATTCGTTGTAATCACTCGATCTGCAACTGCACCTGTGATTTGGCCAGCAACTTGCCTGCGGACCTTGCATATATTGTGACAGTATACGGCCCGGATTTCAAGTCGGGCAGCTCGATGTCGAGGATGGCATGGGCGGCCCGCAGCTTGCCCACCTGCCCCCTCCACCGGGGCTTTGCGCCGGCGGGCGCGAGGCTGACAGTCCACTTGAGGCTCTGCAGCCACTGCAGCTCGGCATTGATGGCCAGCGGAACCCGGATGAAGTTGCGGCCGCCGAGGTTGACGAGCCGCGGTCGGCCCGGCTGCAGCAAGGGCGGCAGTTCATACGGCAGCGAAAAACTCATCAGCGTGCGGGGGCGGGAGGCGGCGATGCTCTCCAGCACCCAAATGCCCATGGAGTATTCCCACGGCATCCACCAGGTGGGCAGGTGGGTCCACTGCCGCGGCCCCCTGACCTTGATGGCGACACGCCCGGTGCCGGGGGCTTGCAGCGTCACCGGCACGGTGCGGACGCTGGTGCCCCCCGACAGGGAGGTGGTGATGGTGGTGCCGGTGCCGGCGGCGAGGGGCTGGGGCTGGGTGGTAATCCAGATTTTGCCCGAGGGGCTGGTGAAGGTCAACTTGATATTGTTCTTGCCCCATAGGGGCCGGGGGAAGTCAAGGCCTGTGAGCACGAGCTTGCTGCGCCCCATCATCACCCACCCGAAGCTGCCGGCCGCAACCCAGGAGCTGATGCCCTCGCCGTCGCCGGCCGCGCGATGGCGCAAGAAGTTTATGCCCCACACGCCGCCGGGCCGGGCGCCCAGTTGCTTGAAGCCGATTTCGATCTCGGCACTCCAGAAGCCGTCGCCGATCTGCACGGCACCGATCCAGGCCGGATCCCAGGCTGCGGGGTCGGCAGGGGCGGCCGGCCGCTTGGTGCGCGCATCCCACTGCCCGCCGCGGCAGTTGAGGCGCAGTTCGAAGTAGCCGTCGCGGCCCAGGTTGTTGGCCGGCTCGAACTGCACGGCGACGTAGTCATCGGCGCTGATGTCGCGGTCCAGCTCGCCGCGGCGGCCGACCAGGGCATCAACCTGCGGTTCCTCGCAGCGGAAGGCCAGGTAGATGCTGTTCTTGTCCCATGCCATCCACACCTGGGTCTGGCAGCGGGGCTTGCCGCCATCGGGCAGCACAAAGCCGGAAGCGGCGGCCTGGGCCTGCCACGGCTTGTCACCGAGGTGCCCGTCTATGACCGGGGCCACCTCGGTGGGCGGGCAGTTGAAAAAGGGCGGGGCAGGGCCCGGCTGGGGCTGCGGTGCGTCCAGGTCATACGACACGTCAACGTACAGGCCCTGCGGTTTCTCCTGGCGCGCGCGGGCCTGGGTGGCGCCGGCCCCACCGGGGCCGGGCCAAGGTATCTGCCCGTGGGCTATGCCACAGGCGGCAATGGCAAGGCAAATTGCAAGGATTGTACGTGCCCTCATGTCATCAGCCTCCTCAACTGCCTGCCTTGTTCCACGAGTGAGAGCAGGGACCTTAGCGATGCGGCCGGCTCGGCGGATACAGCTTCCTGTCAGCGAGCACCAGTACCCAGTCTTCTCCGGTCGGCTTGCGCGGGGGCGTCCAGCGGCCGCAAGGATCGGGGCTTACGGCGCCGATAGGGATGTCGGCCCCCGTGCGGGGATTGAAGAAGTAGGCGTGGTAGTCGGCGCCCGGCTCGATGGTGACAGGCGCGATATCAGCGCGGTTTGTCTGCATCCCCGCCAATTCCTCGGGGACAGGGGCGATCGGCAGGTAGTAGACGGCGACCTGGCCGGGGATGCCGGTGGCGAAGGCGCTCAGCCGGCCCGCGGGCAAGTTCGGCTCCTGGCGGGGGGCAAACCGCCACCAGGGGTAGCGTTCGAAGAAGCGGCGCCCGATGCCGACATAGGTGGAGCCGGGCAGGTGCATGGCGTCCTGCCAGAAGCCGTCGCCCCAGCTCACTCTTGCGGGCGGGTCTTCGTAGGGTTCGTGGCGCGAGTTCATGGCCCAGATGCCCTGCGCACCGTAAGTATGGCCGGCCGTCCCGCTGGTCATGCAGAACCAGAATTGCAGGCGCTGGACCTCGTGCTGGCTGCCGCCCATGATGTTTTCATAGGACGGCTCGCCGTTTATCACCGGCATGGGAGGCTGCTTGGCCACGCATCTGGTCACGGTTTGCAGCATCCTGGTCAGCGCAAGATAGCCGCCGTGGCCGGTCTGGAGCATGTCAATGTCCACGAGGGTTTCGTCCCGCAACATTTCGCGCGAGTCGGGGAAGGAGGGGTGCGCAGTGATCGGGTTGTGGTAGGGGTCGATCTGCCGCAGGTAGCCGGTCACCTCGGTCCAGCCTTCCTCCTGCTGGTTGCGCCTGGTTTCCCTCTCCTCGGCGTTGCTGCTGTAGGTGGGCATGTTCACCTCGCCGGCGATGCACCAGATAACGGGATAAGCCCCGTAGCGGGCGACGAGGTTGCGCCAATGCTGTTTGGCGCGCTCAACGCCCATGAAGGGCAGATAGTAGCCCCACATCCCGACGACGCACGGCACCAGGCCTTGGTCGACGAGGAAGGCGATGCGCAGGTCGGCCAGGTCGTAGAAGCGGGGGTTGAGGCGCGCCCACTGCTGCTCCCAGGGCCAGCCGGCTTCGTTTGCCTGCTGGGGATGCCAGGTGGCCGCTATTGCATCGTACTCGGGGAGGGGGCCGGCGACGATCTGGATCACGGAAAAGCCCTTGGCGAGGCGGTCGGCGACCAGCGTTCTGAAGCCGTGGGGCCAGTCCAGGCGGGGGCTGAGGCCCATCCACCAGGTATCTGCCAGCCACAAGAACGGCGTGCCGTCGGCGTGCTGGAGGGTGCGGCGGCTGTCGGCCACCTGCAGGCGGCCGTGCCGGTACAGCGGGTTGTGCCCGTCGTACGGCTCGATGGTCAGCTCGCCGGTGCGACCGTGGAGGCCCGCGTCGGCGGGGTTGGTGCACGTGCTGCGCCACAGGTATCGGCCCGGCAGGGGAGCGGCGAAGCGCACCCGGAAGGTGTCATCACCCGCCCAGAAGGCCGGCACCTTCCACTGCCGGCCCTCAGGGCCCTCGAATATGACGTCCACTTCGACATCGTGGAAGATATCGGCATAGCTGTCCGCGGCCTGGAGGGCGAATTCCAGCGGAACATTGGTTTTCCCGAAAAGCATCAGTCCTGTGACCCCCTTTCGACGACGGGTTGCCCACCGCTTCCGGCAAGCCCCAACTTGCCGGTTCCGGTGGCCTTTACCCAACCGCCTGCCGGCCCGTATCGCCGACAGCGGCTGCGTGGTCTGTTGCGGTCACTTCGGTGTCGGCAGGTCGTACCAGTCGCAGGCCGGGTCAACTATCGGGAAGTTGCCGGTATGGTAAGGCGCGCGGTACATGGGCACGACACCGGGCGAAACCCTCGACAGTGCCACGTAGGCGAGGGCGAGCTGCCGGAGTGTCGTGGTCGCCGCGCTGGACCCGCGGTTGACCTGAACGTTTCCGTCTGCGCCAAGCACCCTGTTGCCCCGCGTGCCGGCCATCCATTCCTCCAACTGCCTCAGTGCCCCTGCAGCGGCGTCGGCATTGTATGCCTCGGCGCAGGAGGCAGGCGTGGGTCGGACCCGCTCGCGCTCGGCACGGGGGACGGGACCGGTCCAGCCCGGTACGATGGGTCCCATCTCGTCGCGCAGCTTTAGCTCGTTGGCCAGCCATTCTTCGGCACGCTCGGAGCGCGATCCGTAGTGGCCGTTGAGGGGCTTGAGGTAGCAATCCACCTCCGGGTAGTCCACGGGCACCATCTGGTGATGGTATGCGACTATGGGTTCGCCGGTCTTGATGGCGATGCCGCTTTGGGCCTTCTTGGAGGGGAGCTGTGCGCCGAAGCGCTTGGCGAGGCTGGCGCTGCTGCTGCTGATGGAGGCCTTGTTTTCTTCCGGCGCCCAGTCGCGGTAGGCATACCACATCCAGCCCTTCTTGTCCTTGGGAATTGACTGCAGCCAGGCAAGGTGCTTGCGCAGAGGTTGCAGGTAGCGCTCATCGCCGGTGAAATCGTACAGCATCAGGAGGGCGGAGCCGGCGCCGTATGTTCCGAAGACGGTGTCCACGGCCGGCGGCTCGAAGGAGCGGCCCCAGGAAGGGTTGCCCTGCATGTCATACTGGGCGGCCCAGCCGGGGACGGGTCCGTCAAGCTGGGCGGATATTATCCACTCGCCGGCCTTGAAGATGGCGTCAAGGTAGCGCTGGTCGCCGGTCATGTGGTACAGGACCATGCAGTCGCCGATGCAGGCGTTGAGGTTCCAGTCGTTGAGCGTAGGGCCTTTCAAGTAAGCGGCCCGCGGATCATTGGCCGGGTCGGCGGGGGCTCCCCACGGCCACCAGCCGGATTCGTCCTGTGCCCGGAGGATGACTTCGCCTGCCTTGACGGCCGCCTGCTTGTAGGAATCGAGGCCGGTGAGCTGGTAACAGGCCGCCAGGTAGCGGATGCCGTTGCTCTGGGTCCATTCCTCGAAGTGGGCGACCTTCCAGGGCTGGCCGACCGTCCCGTCAGGGTAAAGGTAGAAGGTCTGGGACCAGCCGCCGGTGGGGAACTGGGCACGGGCGTAGAAGTTGGCCAGTCTGCAGGCGGCACGCAGGTAGCGCTCATCACCCCAGATGCGGTAGGCCCACAGGAAGGGGTAGCCGAGGCCGCTGGCTGAATCGTCGTTTCGCATGGTAAAGGGGTTGCCGAGGTCGAAGCCGGTGTCGTAGTTGACGGCCATGGGCAGGGCGCCGTCGCGCTGGATGCGGACGAGGAAGTCCACCCAGGCGCGGGCGGCATCCTGCATCTGCAGCAGTTTCTGCAGGTCTATGTTCGGAGCCGCAGCGCCGGTCGCCAGGCGGGCGCCAAGCGAGCAGGCCAGAATGCGTATCTCGTCAATGACGGCACCTCCGGGGCCGAAATTGAGCGAGTAGATGAACCCCGGCAGCGGCGAGGCGTCGTCGAGGCCCATGACGCCGTGGGTGCCGACGCCGTCAACTGTCAGCCACATGTGCCCGGGCGGGGTGTCGTCCCACGAAAAGACAATATAGTGCCACTGGTCTGGCGCCAGGTCGGCGACCGAGAGGGAAAGGTCGAACTGGTCGCGGGTGGTGCCGGGGCGGTCGAGCTGGAAATGAAGGCTGTTGTCGGCGCCGCTCTTGAGCAGTCGGAAGTTCTGGTTGGTACGGCCCGGGTAGCTTGCGGCATTGGCGTAGGCGGAAAAGAACCAGTGGTCGCGGCCGTCGGCCCAGATGTTTTGGTCCGGCAGCGAGCGGACCCACAGTTCGATGGTGCCGCGCGGGGCGTGGATGTTGTCCAGGCCGCTGTAGGAAAGTATCCACTGGTTATCGGCCGGGGCGGTGGCCCCTGCCCCGAATCGGCCCTCGGCGGCTTTGGCCCAGCTACCCAGTTGCAGGCCCTGGAAGCGGGCGTAGTCGGCATTGAAGCGGCCGCCGGCATCCAGGTGGGCCAGCAGCATGGTGTCTATGTCGCGGGCGGGTGGGCCACTGGGAACCGGCAGCGAGCAGGATTCGAGGGTCGCAAAGTTTACCGTCGCCGCCATGCCGATGGCGGTGCTCAGCAGCAAGGCGAGAACTACCAGCGAAGTCTTAGTGCTAAGGCCTTTCATGGTCACACGCTCCTTACTTACTGGCTTACACGGTCTTGTAAGCTACAAAACCCGGCCCTGGCGATGAAGACACAATGCCCATCCGGTGCTTACCAGATGACCTTGCACTCCCACACGGCGGCCGTCGAGCGCCCTATCATGTCCGTCTCGCCGGTATAGATGACGTCGTCGGCATCCATGGTCATATCGTGCGGGATAATGCAGCGGATGTCCAGTTCCGGGTCGGCGATCGGTCCGAGGTTGTAAAAGCGCTTCGACTCGCGATCATAGGCGAAGATTTCGGACTCGAAGTAGCCACCGCACCCGTACAGTAGACCATCGGAGCCGACCTGCAGGCCCTCGATGCGGACATCGGCCAGGGGTTTGCCCAGGTAGCGGAACTCGACGGCCTTGGGGTCAAAGGCCAGCAGGGCGCCGGCACCGGTGCCGATGTAGCAGGTATCCTCGTCAGGCGCCTGGTAGAAGATATTCATGGTCAGCCTCTGCCTGTTGAATTCAGGCAATGTAATATCTAGAACAACCAAACCGTCGTCGGGGTTGTACCGGAACAGGTTTTTTGCGTGGTTGATGGTACCCCACAGGTTGCCGTCCTTGTCGCAGCCGGCCTGGTGCGGGAGCGAGCCAAGCCCCAGCTCGACGACCTTGTTTTCGCGGATATGATAAGCGAACATCAGGGGGACGGGGTAGCCGTGGCCGTATATGATCTTGCGGGTGTTGTCCAGGCAGATGGTCTGGATGCCGACATGGGGCAGGGGTGTGGCGAGCACCTCGGTGCGGCCGGTGGCGGGGTCGTGGCGGAAGATCTTGCCGCCGACCGACTCGACGTATTCGGATTCCTGCTGCAGGGTGGCGGAGGCGCAGTAGATGCAATCATCATCCGGGTCGAAGATCAGCGAGCGGTGGACCTTGACATCGAACTTGGTGGTGACGGGCTTTATGTTGCAACTGGCGAACTTGCCGGTGGCGGGGTTGTAGGTGTACAGGATATCGTTGTCGTAGTCGGTGAGGCCGCAATACACCAAGCCGTTGCTGGGATTGTAGAGCACGGAGGTGTAGGCATTGACGATTTTGATTCCGGGGACGGCGGCCTCCAGGTCGGCGGAGGGAGGGGGTGCGTCCTGGACGATGGTCTTGGGCACGGCGGCACGCCACAATGACTTGTCAACGTCGTTTACTGTCACACCTTCTGGCAGCATGATTCTGGCGTGAACTTCCATCTTGGGCATTTCAATCGCTCCCTAGGTAAGATTTTCGCCGGTGGCCTCGGGCGGGCCGAGGCCGGGCCGGCACGGCACTATTTCGCCTGCGGCTCGATAATGGCCTTTATTGCCTGCCTGGTGGCTATGGCCTGCAGCGCTTCATTGGCCTGGCTGAGGGGGAAGCGGTGGGTGATCATCTCCTGCAGCGGGTACTTGCCGCTGAGGGTGAGGGTGACGGCCTCGTACATGTGCCGGGCGTCGCTGACCCACACGCCTTGGAGGCGGAGATTGCGGACGGCAATCTGCTCGAAGGGCAAGATGGACATCTCGCCGACGGGGACGGCGATGCCGGGGATGGCCACGCTTCCGCCGCGGCAGGCCAGGTCAACGGCTTCCTGGGCACAGGCCTTGACGCCGGTGCACTCGATGACATAGTCCGCTCCCAGGCCGTGGGTTGCGTCCAGGACGGCCTGGCGGCGCTCGTCAGGCCCGACTTCATCCACGTTGACGGGGATGCAGCCGAAGCTTTCGGCCAACTGCAGGCGGGGGATATCGGCCGCGGTGCCGAAGATGAAGACCTGAGCGGCGCCGCGCTCGAAGCAGTATGCCGCGGTGTACAGGCCCAGCGGCCCGGGGCCGATAATGACCACGGTGCTGCCCATGGTGATGTCCAGCAGCTCGATGGTATGGGCGGCGGTGGCCCCGGAGCAGGTGGCGGCGGCGATCAGGCCGTCATCGCAATCTTCGGGCAGTTTCATTATCTCGCTTTGGGGGTGGACGTAAAGCACCTCGGCGTAGTTGCCGGTCAGGTACGGCCACTGGTCACAACTGTACATGGTGCCGTAGACCTTGCGATACAGGCACAAGGAGGGTTCGCGGCGCTTGGCGCAGTAGACGCAGCGGCCGCAGGTGACCCCGCGGTGCCAGACGATCTTGTCGCCGACCTTCAGCTCTTCGCCGAAGAGGTCGCGCTTTGGGCCGTTGAGCATGCGGATGCGCCCCACCCCTTCGTGGCCGAGGATCATGGGCAAGCGGGTACGCGGGTCCTTGCCGGCCCAGATGTGGACATCGGAGCCGCAGACGCCGGCGGCGGTGATGTCCACAAGCAGCGCTCCGGGCTGAGGGTCGGGAAGCTCGAACTCGCGCATCTGCATTGGCTGGGAATAGGCCTCAACTACCATTGCTTTCGCCGTGTCACTCAAGAGCAGTTCACCTCGCATTGAATAGTGAATGGTACTTGACGGCCGCCCGCCGGTTGCAGCGGAGGGCAGGCCTCAATGTAGCTTGGCATACTGTAGCAGATTGTACAAGTTTTGACACCCCATCTTGTGGAAAACTATGTGAATTCCGTGAATAAGTCCCGGCGGCTGGGTGCCGGCGGAGCTGATCGGCCGGCGGACTGGGCGCCTGGTGGCCGGCGGCAGGGTGTCTGGCCGGGCCCGGCGCGACATGGGCCGGCGCTGAAAAGCGTGTGCCGTCGAAGATGTCGGCGGCCAGGTGCCGGTGCGATCGGCGGCAGCCCATGAGAGTAGTTTACCATGTTGTTGGTGTAGGTGTCGATGGGCGGCGGACTCGGCGTGCATGTGCGCTATCTCTGCCGGCGGTGTTGTGGCCAGCGGGCAAAAACGGCCGAATCAGGGTGATTTTGGGCATGTTCAAAAATTGTTTTGCAATACCAAGTTATACATGCTATACTCCTTCCACCCAGGGGGAGGGAGGCCCTTTTCCACGTTGTGGATAACATTGTGGAAAACCCCGTCATAACTGGGAAAACTGCTGTACGATTACCGTCCGCGAGCCCGGCCGCATCACGCTATGCTCCGGTGGGCCGGTACATTATACTTCTACCTCGCAGTTACGCTCGCCTGCAGACAACTTACCAGTTCCGTAGTACTCCATAGAAACTGCCATAAAGCAGGGTTGTCGGTTCGCAAGAATAGCTTACCGCCTTGGGGGCGGTTGGGGCAGTTACAAGCAGGCGTAGTCGGCGGCCGGTTGTTCGGTGGCCATCATGCAAGTTATAGTCATACAAGCGCGGCTAGGTTGGGGGGCGGGGATGGAGAAGGCTGGCAGTAAGGTTGCAGTTGAGCAGGTCGGTTGCCATTTTCGCTTCATCGAATACGTCCAAAAGAACAAAACAATTGGGTAAAAGGTGTTGCACATGCCTAACCGCGGCGAAGCTCTTTGCAAGCAGTTATGGAAGACAGCATTGCCTTTGCTTGCCGAACGAGTTGGACCCGTCACCTATGACGGCTTTCTGCGCAACGTGAAGGCCTTAAGCTATGACGGCGAGACATTCGTGCTGGAGGTGCCCAACCAGTTTGCCAAGGCATGGCTGGAGGAGCACCACAGTGGTGTCATCGGTGCGGCGCTGGCGGAGTTGCTGCAGCGCGATGAGCCTGTGCGGCTGGACCTGCGCGTATCAGACAGGCAACCGGAGCCGGCGCCGCCGCAACTGTTGGAAGCAACGCCGCCGGCGGCTGAGACGGCCGGCGGTAATAGGATGTTGAACCCCAAGTATACCTTCGAGCAGTTCGTAGTGGCTGACTGCAATCGCTTTGCGCACGCCGCGGCTGTGCAAGTGGCCAAGTCGCCGGGAAAGAGCTACAACCCGCTGTTTATCCACTCCAAGGTCGGCCTGGGCAAGACGCACCTGATGCAGGCGATAGGTCACATGGTCTGCAAGCTGTACCCGTCGGCGCGGGTGGTGTACATCTCGGCGGAGGATTTCGTCAACGAGCTGATTACTTCCATCCGGGACAATCGCACCGAGGCGTTTCGCCGCAAGTACCGCACGGTGGACGTGTGGCTTGTAGATGACATCCAGTTCATCGCGGCCATCGAGGGGCCTGTTTCAGAGGAGGCGTTTTTCCACACCTTCAACACGCTTTACCAAAATGACAAGCAGGTGGTGATTGCGTCCGACTGTCCGCCGCGGCACCTGCAGCTAATCAACGAACGGCTGCGCAGCCGCCTGGAGATGGGGATCGTGGCCGACCTGCGGCATCCGGACGTGGAGACGCGCATAGCAATCCTGGAAAAGAAGGTGCAGACCGAGGAGGTCAGCATTCCGCGGGAAATCCTGGAGCTGATAGCCAAGGAGGTCGAGTCCAATATCCGGGTGCTCGAAGGGGCACTGTTGAACGTGTGCGCCTACGCGTCGCTGAACAATGTGGAACTGACCCCGGAGCTGGTAAAGGAGATAATTGCGCCGTACAAGGGCAGCTCGGACCAGCACCGGGTGACGCTTGAAGAGATCGTGGATTACGTCAGCAAGCAGATGGCATGCTCCAAGGAGGATATCTTGGGGCCCAAGCGCAGCAAGGAGATCGTGTGGCCGCGGCAGGTGGCGATGTACCTGAGCAGGGAGCTTACGGACAATTCGCTGGCCGAGATCGGGCGCTTTTTCGGCAACCGCGACCATACGACGGTAATGCACGCATACGAGAAGGTAAGTAACCTGGTGGCGACCGACGAGAAGACCTTGTGGCTGGTGAACGACATGAAGTCAGCGCTGCAGGGCAGCTAGGGTCGGCCCGTGAATAAGCGGGGCAAATCTTGTGAAGGATTTGTGCAAAGCGACCGGACGGGGCGGGGTGGGGGATGATGTGGATAATTTCAGCCGGTTGTTAAGAAGTTTATCCACAGCCAAGATGCCCACCGGTTGGACACTGAGGCGGCTTTTCCACCCTTTACACGGCCCTATTATTACTATTACTATAGTGTATAGATATGCCGTCTTTTCGAAGTAGGGGCCGGGGTGTTGTGGAAAACCAGTCGCCGGGCACCTGTTGACATGAAACATTGTAAATGTCGGGGCAGGCGCCAAGCTTTGCCTCACAGGGAGGTCAGGACGGATGCTTAGCGTTGTGTGCCAGCAGTCGGACCTGTACGAGATGGTGCAGATAGTAGGCCGCGGGGTAACCGGGCGCAGCAGCTTGCCGGTGCTGAATAACATCTACTTGGAGGCGGGGGATGATTCACTGCGCCTGCTGTCAACGGACATGGAGTATCTTACCATTGACGGCAAGATCGATGCGCAAGTAGAGGAAGAGGGAGCGATAACCATTGGCGCCCGCATCCTGGGGGAGGTGGCCGGAGCGCTGGGGGAGGGTGATGTGCACCTGGAAACGCAGACCTCGGAGGGGGGGCAGGCCAATGCCGTGAGAATCAGCAGCGGCGTGGCCAGCTACAGCATCAATGCCCTGCCCGCGGATGAGTTCCCGGTGCCACCCTCTGTAGAGGAGGGGACGGCGCTGTCGATCCCCCAAAACCTGCTGCGGGAGGTAATACAGCAGACGGTGTTTGCGGCCTCGGCGGACGAGACGCGTCCGATTCTGACCGGGGCGCTGTTCAGCATCAAGCCCGAGGGGCTGGAGGTGGTGGCTACCGACACCTATCGGCTGGTGCTGCGCAAGGTGGAGCTTGAGACCGGCATTGCCCAGCCTTGCCAGGCGATAGTGTCGGCGCGGGCGTTGAACGAGCTGGCGCGCGTGCTCA
Source organism: Candidatus Zipacnadia bacterium (assembly GCA_029819875.1). Taxonomy (GTDB): domain Bacteria; phylum Armatimonadota; class Zipacnadia; order Zipacnadales; family Zipacnadaceae; genus JALGVG01. The sequence goes on from JALGVG010000002.1 coordinate 32,586, forward strand.
GTCCCGTATCAGACGAGGCGGTTGAGGTGATATTGTCCGAGCGGCAGATTGAGTTCAGGCTGCCGGATCTGAAACTCGGCTCCCGGCTTATCGAGGGCGAATTTCCCAAGTACGAGAAAGTCATTCCCACCAGCCACGAGAAGGAGATTCTGTGCGAGGTCAGCGAGCTGCAGACGGCATTGAGGCGCGTGCTGATAGTGGCGCGCGATGACGCCAACAGGGTTGTGTTCCGGGGCAAGCAGTCGCAGTTGCAGCTCAGCGCCAAGAGCAGCGACGTGGGAGAGGCGGGTGAAACGATTGGCGCCGAGCTGCAAGGCGACGACATAGAGATCGCCTTCAATGCCCGGTATATCCTGGAAATGCTTGGGGTCTGCCCCAGCGAGCGTGTCGTCATACGGCTTAGCGGGCCGCTTAATCCGGGGATAATCGTGCCCGATGGGCGCGACGATTACATCTACGTAGTGATGCCGATGCAGATCATGTAGGCAAGCCAGACCGGCTCATCAGTAGT
>JALGVG010000111.1 GCA_029819875.1 Candidatus Zipacnadia bacterium
AACGTCATCTACCCCCGTTTCAATCCACGCCCCCGCGTGGGGGGCGACAGGGTCTTCTACGACCCTGGTAAAATCATGGTTTTTTGCTGGTTTTTTGCGAACCTCACCCCTTCCCTGCCAAGTCAGCGCCTATCCCAACAGAATAATACCCGTTTGGTGGGGCATCTACTCATAATTTGGCCTGTTGCGAACCTCCCAGGGGATTCATGAGCGCCGGGGGTTCGCGCATGACATTTTACACTATCAACGGCCCCTGGGGATCATAGGTTTCTTTGGCACCTACGTGTTCCACGCGGCGCTTCCAGTTCTTGCCCAGGAAGTAGAAGCGCAGGCTGTCTTGCTCTGTGTCGATCTCTTTTATCAGCAGGCGGCGCAATTCCGCCCACTCGGCCGGATCCACCCAACATTCAAATACCGAGTTTTGCACTCTTTGGCCCTTGTTCATGCAGATCTTCGCCACGTGGCGCAGGCGCTTGCGGCCCTCGGCGGTTCCCGTATGCACGTCGTAGGTGACCAGCACCATCATTTGACCATCATCTCCAGATAAAGGGAGGATAGGCGTCAATGTCGCCGCGCAAGTAACGCGCCATCAGCAATGCCTGCACATGCAGTAGCAGTCCAACCGGCATTTTTTCCTCCAGAAACGGGTGAGTAATCTCCTCCTGTTTTCTTTTCTGGTAGGCCTGCAAGACGGTCTTGCGGGTATCGTCATTCATCATAACAGCACCGCTTTCCGTCTTGCAAAAGCCCTTTGCCCGGACTTGCTGTCGGTTCACCAAGGAGAGGGCCAGCCGATCGGCCAGGAACGGACGGAACTCCTCGATCAAGTCCAGGGCCAGACCGGGCCGTCCCGGGCGGTCACGGTGCAGGAACCCGACCGCTGGATCAAGGCCGACGGCTTCGAGTGCCGAGATAGCGTCGTGAGTGAGCAGAGTATACAGGAACGACAGCAGCGTGTTAATGTTGTCCAGCGGTGGCCTGCGGCTGCGCTTGTAGAAAAAGAAGTCGCGTTTCTGGGCCACTATGAGGTGATCGAAAACGCTGAAGTATATGCGCGCCCCCTCTCCTTCACAGCCTCGCACCCCTTCCAGGGAGTGCACCCTGGCGAGGCGGCGGCCCAGGCGTGCGAGTTCGTCGGCCGCCCCGTTCAACGAGGCGGTGTCGCCGGCGTCGGGATGGTCGCGCACGGCACGCAGCAACACGGTGCGACTGTTGGCGATCTTGGCTATCACAACGGCGCGCGCGATGTCGGCTGCAATTTCCTCCACGTCGGCACAGCGGTACTGCTGCCGGCGCAGCAACACGTTGCCGGAGACGGGGCCATGCACGCGGGCATAGAAGTCTCCCCATTCGCTGAGGAACGATATCGTCACGTTATTGCGGCCGCACAGCCCCATCAACGAGGGGCTGCAGGATACGCGGCCGAAGCAGATTATACTGTCCAGCGTATGGATGGGCACATGCAGCTTCGTCTCTCCTTCGACGCGCACTGCCACCGCCTCCCCGTCGTGGGCCAGGTACGTGCCCTGGGTGGTGACGTACAAGGTGTTGAGAAGGCGTTTTATGGTTATCACCTACTCTCCTGCAACCATCTGGGCTATGGTTCGTTCCAGGTATTGACGGGCGCTGTGCTCGGGGCTTGCGGCCTCCGGGATACACAAGGGCCGCAGCGAGCAGTTGCGGCACCTGGCATCACAGCGGGGCGGTGGTGTGCGCCGCGAGGCGAACAGCTCGTGGAGCCGCCGGCACAGCGCCTCCGTCTCGCTACGTAGTTGATCGGTGAATACCACATCACGTCGTTTCTGTTCTTTGCCGTAAAAGAGGGCGCCGGCCGGAATCGTGGTGTCGAGCATCTCCTCCAGGCACAGCGCCTGGGCGCAAAGCTGGATTTCGCTTCCGTGGTGGTAGACCTTGGTGCGCCCGCTTCGCTTGTACTCGACGGGAAAGGGCAACCAGAGGCCTGCCACGCCGTCCAAGGTGACGCCGAGAGGTGGGCCCCCGGCCACGGCCTGATCGGGCCCCAGCCGGCGGAACTCCACGACGTCGGCTCTTCCCGCCAATCCCAGGCGCAGCGAGCGGATGCGCAAGCCGCGGGCAATGCGCATATCGCCGCGCACTTCCGTGCCTCCTTCGTCCACTCGCTCGTGCAATTGGCGGCCCTCGACGGTAAACCGGTTCTCATCCCAAACGCCCTCGATGTGCATGAGAGCGCAGCGCCGTTCACAGTACGCAATCTGGTACAGCGCTGAGACAGGCAGCAGATCATCCTCAGCGTACATGGCAGGCCTCCTGTTTGCTGCGGCGCTAAGTGCGGCCCTTATCGCACTTCGATATGCTCAAACCCAGTCGGCAGTTCATCCCAAGTGACCGCGGCCTTCCCGCCGTCGCCACTGGTGATGAACCCCATCTGCACTCCGCGGGGCAGCCGGCTCTTGTACAGGACAATGTGATAGTCGGCAAACGAGCGCGGGACGGTGACGCCCTCGCGCTTGCGTACCTGGACAAGCTCAAACAGCTTGTGCGCCGGAGCGCAGCCTAACTTCGCCTGTTGGGCGCGCTGGGTGGGGTCGGTGTCCGTACCCACATGCTTGAACACAAAGATCGGCTCGCGGGTGGACATCACGCCCTTGCTCGCCGAGCGGTCGTGCTCGTACATCTTCAGCAGCGCCTCCCAGAACAGCTCCAGGTCCTTCTCGGTAAAGCCGGTATCTTCGGCCAGGAACGCACTGATGAAACCCTTGGCCATGTACAGCCCGTAGGGGATGAGTGCCTTGCGGCCCATGGTGCGCAACTGGTCTTCCGGCTGCTCGGCTTCCCACCTGGCGTAATCCGCGCTGGACTGGGCGCCGGCAACGGTTTCAGCCACCGCCATGCGGGTGATGGATATGTCCAGCGGAAGTATGGGGTCAAGGGAGCGGGCGAAGCTTATCTGTACCGGTCCGCGTACTTGCCCGGCATTTGGTCCTGTGCTCATGACGGCACCGAACGTGCGCACGTCGTAGAAGTTCTCACACATCCAGCGCCGGGCCAGTTCCACCTTGTCCTTGCTCGCGTTCTTGTCGCTGGCCTTGACCCCCGTTTGCTGCTCTTCGTGTGCCCGCACTATGGGCCGGTTGAGATTCGTAGCATGCTCGATGAATATGGCATACGGCATCTGGTTGCCGCGAGCGATCTGGACGTAGTTGCGGATGCGGCGCTTGAGGGCGACGTCAGAGACCAGCCCGTGCATGTCCTCGGGATCAATGCGCGGCGCGTTGCCGGCGTCAGGATCTCCGTTGGGATTTCCGTTCTCGCAGTCGAACAGGTACAGGAACTCGTAGCGATTGGCGATGGCGTTATTCATTATCGGCTCCCTCCTCTTGGGTATTGGTGTTGTCAGCCTTCGGGCCGCGCATGTAGGCCAGTTGCTGGTAGTAACCCAGCGCGAACAGGCTTTGCTGTTCCAGGGTGAGTGTGGCGGGAACACTGTCCTTGATGCGCCCCCAGATGCTGGCAATCTGGCTTTCGTACCAGTGTGGCAGCCCGCCCTCCAGCTTGTCGAGGTGGAACTGGCTGGTACGGGTAAGGCGCCCCAGCACCAGGGCCGGGGTGGTACTGGCAGCGGCATAGTAGCGCTGCACAACGCCGGCCCCTACATCACCAAGTGCGGCACGCTGCAATTCGGCCAGCACCGCCATCAGCCGCCCGCACTGGTAGGCCGGGTCAGGGTGCTCTTCGTTCAGGTACGGCTTCAACGCCTCGGACATTGCCTTTTCACCTGCCTTTCGGTACTTGCGAACGTGGTAAGCCTTCATCAGCCCCATGCGTGCGTGGTTGAAGGGGCTGTCCTCGATGATGTCGACGCGCGCCCGGGCCAGCGCTTGGGCCAACGCCTCTTGAGGGATGACCTCGCCGGCTACCGCGACCCGCCACATCTTTGCCGTGAAGGGAGGCGGCACCTCACTCAGGTCCCGCGCCGTAGCTCCCACTACAGCCAGAAACTTGGGGATGGGAGCCAGGCTGAGGCCGCCTTGCCGGTGCACAATGGCAAGGTCATCGAACCAGGCAACTATGTTGGCGACCAGCTCTTCAAACTGCCCTTCCATCCAGTCGCGCACCATGACCCGGCCGCTGGCGCCGGAAATGGTGAGTGCATAGAAGTAGTTGGTTGCCAAGTCGGGTCGTTGCCCCGTGCGGATGGCGGTCAGCAACCGGCGTACTTGCTCTAGGGCATTCAGTTCCTCGTCTTCCTGATCTTCTTCGCCCTGCATCAAGAAGGGCAGCGGGTTGTCTTCGGCCGCGATACGTTCCTTGAACCAGTACACAACCTTGGCCCCGGCAAGGTTCTCGGAGTGGTTGTTTATCAGGTCATTGAGTGCCCTTACGTAGACGCAGGCCGACTGCTCCGAGAGGGCGCAGTTGGCGGACTGCTGCAGCCCGTAGGAGGTGTAGGCGGCTTTATCGAAGCCGATCAATACATCACCTGAAGGTCTGCCGCCGACTCCTGCCAGACCCCTTATCTTGTCATGGGTTCGCGCGGGTGGGGCGACTTCTCCGCTGAGGAAGTCGCGCATCGGTTCGCTCAACCCCTCCCCGGCAAGCGTCTTGCGGAAATTGCGCCACCAGTCATGCCAGGCGCTTGATTCGACAGGGTACATGTCACCAATGCGAAATGTCACCTTGTCCGTGGGTCTGCATCTTTCTTGCTCCAGGGCCTGGTGGATGCGAGCCAGCGTTTCCTCGTCCGACAGGCAGTCGGCGATCAGGCCCAATTCAGGCATGGCCGAGCTGGCCTCGCGCAGAAGTTTGACAAAGTACGCGTGCTTGGCAATTGCTTTCTTGTCGGCTTTCAACAATGCCACCACGTTGGCGGTCTCAATCAAGAAATGGCTCCTGGTTTCCGTCCCGGATGTCAGTTCCGGATGGCTGAGCGATGGGCACTTGGCAAATTCCCGGCCGCGGTTTCTTCTGTCACCTGCACGGCCGAGTTCGGCAACACTGAGAAACCGGCCGCCCTCATCGCAGACTATCGCCCAGCGCACCTGTTTCGGCTCGAAGCCCGGCTCGGTGTCAATCCCATACTTCTGAGCATATTCTGCCAGTAGCCGCAGCATTACGTCCGCCCCCTGTGCACCTTCAGTACCTGGTCCCTGTAGTAATCGGGTACTTGCAGCACGCCGTGCGGGCCGCGGAGTTGCACGTTCCGGGCCGGGCGAGGTCGAAAACATCGTACAGCATCAAGCCGAGGTCCGCGTTCCAGGGCACGGCCTGGTCACCTGGCTCTTCATACTCGACCAGTTCAAAGTAGGCCGGAAACTCGCGACAGCCCAGGTACGGTTGGTAGATACACTTGCCATTCGCAGCCCGCCGACGGAACTGCGCCTCCAAGGCGCGAAGCCTGCTTTCGAAGCCGGGCCAGGGCACGATATGAGCATGCAGGCGATAGCAGACATTCTTCAGTGCCATTGTCTGGCGCTGCGTGCGGCCTTTTTCGGCCTCGGCGGCATCCGCCATGATGGGTTGCGGCTCAGCGGTGCCTCTCATCCACTTGTGGATGGTCCTGTCGGTAGGTGCCTTCTCGGTCACTTCGTTGCGCCGCAGAGCAATATAGCGGGGTTCGTTTAACATCTCGATGCGGGTGATCTGCCAGCGGAACTCCCGCGGTTTGCAATAGATGGCATCGTAAATACCACGGGCCGCTGAGGGGGTGATGACGGGGTAACTGAAACGTTCGACCTTGAACTCGGGGCGGGAAAAGCAAGCCAACTCGCCCCAGACCTTCAACACCTGATCCTGGGGTTTCATGTGCCCTCCTTTCCTGTACCTGTTCAATTACGCAATCAAACACTCCGTGGACGACGGGGGGACCAGCCCTAGCAAGGGGTCGTAATGCTCCTTTGCCAAGTAGACAAACCAGTCTTGCGATTGGTTCCCTCCTTTACCGACACGAACCGGCTCCAAGTACGCTTCCACCGGATCGTTGCGTGGCCTGTATAAACTCACCGCATGCGCACGCGCCTTGATTATCCATTGACGAGTAAGTCCTGTTGTCCGCACCTCCTCGGCCAGCGCTTCATAGGTCTCAACATCGTAAGGTACCAGGACGTTGATAGCGTCCTTGTCGATTACCCGGTAGTAACGGGCGACATCAACGAAACTCCGGCGCTTGATGGCCGCCAGCAAATTGTCCCTTTTATCGTCCATATCGTGGAACGAATACAATAGCTTGTAGTATTCTTCGAACAGGTAAGGATCATCAATGTTCATGCCCTCGGGGTGGTGCTTTTCCAGCAGAATGCGGGTTACGGCCGCAGCCTGCTGGTACGCACTGTCGGGATACAGCCGCTTGTCTTCTTCGTCTTCGGGCACGAACAGGTGGACGGTTCCAAGCTGTGCCCTGCCATTGCGATTGCAGCGGCCGGCTGCCTGGGCGATGGCATCCAGTGGCCCGAAGGCCCGAAATACCGTGGGGAAATCCACGTCCACGCCTGCTTCCACGCATTGAGTGGATACCAAGCGACACGGTTCATCACCGGCCAGGCGCTTGCGGATATCCTCCAGCACAACACGGCGATGTGCCGGACACATGTTTGTGGAAAGATGCAAAAGCCCGTCACTGCCACGGGCCTGCAGTTCCTCCAACAGGGCAAGCGCGTGGCGCTTCAGGTTCACTATACATAGCACCTGCTGATGGGCGGCAATGGCCTCGGACAACTCGGCCCACGATGTCACAGCACCGCTTGGCGGCCACTGCACCACGGTGCGCTTGGCCCGCTCAAACAGCCTCAGGTCCCTGGGGACGATCTCTTGCGGCTGCCAGCCATAAGCGCAGTATCGCGTTACCAGCTCGTGCAGATGGCTGAATGCAGGCTGGGTGGCGGTAGAAAAAACGACCGTGGATTGGTAGCGCTCAGCCAGGCGCGCCAGCGTCGCCAGCGTCGGCACGGCAAGCGAGCTCTTCAGTGTCTGTACCTCGTCGAACAGTATTACGCTTTGCGCCAAGCGGTGCAACTTGCGGCATGCTGCCGGCCGGTTGGCAAACAGCGATTCCAGAAACTGAACACTGGTGGTGACTATGATGGGGGCATCCCAGTTTTCCGCCAATAGTCGTTCTTGAAACTTGGTCGTGTCCTCCTGGTCTGGTTCAATATTGCTTGCAGTGGCCAGGCTATGGTGTTCCAGGACGTAGTTGCCGTGCTTTTTGATAACCGGCGCTAGGGCCTTGCGGTATTCATGCACGGTTTGCTCGATAATGCTCAGGTAAGGGATTACAACTACTATCCGGCGGAGCTTGTGTCTGGCGGCATGTTTGAGCGCAAAGGCCAACATGCTGAGCGTCTTGCCGGCGCCGGTCGGTGCTGTCAGCGTAAACAGCCCCTGCGGCGAATCAGCCGCTTGTAAGCAAGCTGCCAGTAAGTCAGAACGCACCTGCTTGACGTGATCAGGCACGTTGACGCGCCTTGCCAGGTTGTCAAGGTAGTCGAGAAGCACGGACAAGTCGCGGCCGGCTTCCAACACAGGACCGGGGGCGCGATATGACTTGGCTTGCTTGCTTGCCGCCTGGAAATGTGCCTCCGTTTCAATGTAGTCGGCATCCACGAGGCAGGAAAACAGCATCCGCACATCCAGCATCCCCGCTGCACGCGGCGCTGCACGCCAGTCGTATACTGACCTAGCAGCGTCATCCGGAAGCGACAGTCCCTCTGCATTAAAATGTGAAAGAAGCGTCGCAATGTCAGGCTCGGACAATTTCAGACCCTGAGGATGATTCTCCATCAACTTCGAGGGATCCAGGCCCTGCAGTGCGTCTGGTGTTGCTTCTTGAAGCCCCACATGATGGCCCTGAACGGCCAACGTTGCAGCGATGCCTTGAAGTTCATACTTTGTAAGCGCGGTCCAGGCTCCCGCCGACCAGTGGTCGATACCGCGGTCTTTGCCCTTGATACGCTGCTGGAAGCGCTTGCCGTACTTGCCTAGGTCGTGCAACAGGCCCGTGATATATGCTTCGTCCGCAATGCCAAGGGGGGCCGCATACTGTGCCGCGCGGGTGGCTACTTCTTGGAGGTGGGAATGGAGGAGATCTTCGTGGCCGGTATCGCTGGGGGAGTGCGCAAGGTACTTCGTGCCGTTCGAATCAGCTGCCATCAGTCTGTTTCCTCCTCACTGTTGACGGCTTGGACGCAGTGGTTGTGTACCGTAATGTATGCCGCCGGGCCGTGCCATCGTCGGCGCAGGGGTGCTTCGAAGTAGTCAAGCAATACTTCTAACCGTTTGCTTATCTTCCCTGCAGTGGAAAGGCTTCCGTGGCATTACCATATATATTACGCCGGGACAGCCAAATTCCCACAGTTTAAAGCATTTTTTTTCGCCGGAAGGGAAACAACAGTTGCGTGGTGAACACAAGCATGTTCTTGCCTGTAGGCGGCAGCAGAGCACTAGGCAGTCAAAGACAACAACCCTCACCCCGGACAGGTGGCGTGCAGGCACCATAATTGCGCCGGCCACCGGCCGTCTGCACGGTAAGTCGATACCACGAGAACTGCCGGGTACAGCTTCAACCACAGGGGAGATACTAGCGCCACCGGCATGATGGACGCAAGGTATACAAGGAGTATTGAGCAACCAAAGCTGACGGCGATTGTGCGAGGTACCGGTGTTACCGTACGGGCTGTGGTCTTGGCCGGCGTATTGGTGTTCCTGGTAAACTTTGCCATTGGTCGGATGGAGCTTGTGGCAGGCGGTAATTTCAGCGGCGGCATTCCTCCCATTCCGGCTACCCTGGCATTGACGCTGCTTTCGCTCAGCACGCCACTGCTGGCGCGATTAAGCCGGCGCCTGGCCCTCAGTCCGCGTGAAATGCTGGTTGTCTTCTGCTTGATGCTTGCAGCGCTGCCGTTCAGCGCAATATACGGCATCAGGGCGTTCATGCCTCGGTTGACTGTACTGCAATACTTCGCCTCGCCTGAGAACCACTTCAGTGATTACATCCAGTTCATCCCTCGGTGGTGGGCTCCCACGGATCAGCAAGCCATTATCGACATGTACGAGGGCACCGAGGTCGGGCGCGTACCCTGGCAGCACTGGGCAGAGCCGTTGGGATGGTGGATATTGTTCTTCACCGTGTTGTACTTCACCATGATGTGCATGACCACGCTGCTGCGCAAGCAATGGCAAGATCATGAGCGGCTGGTCTATCCACTGGTGGAATTGCCCATGGAGCTGGTGGGCAGTGCCGAGGTGAGCGGGGCCGCAGTGTTCTTCAAAAACCCTCTGGCATACATCGGCCTGGCCGCCGCCTTAATCTACAATGCGCTGAACATCGGTCATGCCCTCAACCCGGCTATACCCAGCATCGGTACCTACCAGTTTATTTTGCTGGACAACCTGTTGACCGAGCGGCCGTGGACTGCCTTGCGGCCCCTCTACCTTGCCACCCACCCGATGTATATCGGGTTTGGCTGGCTGGCCAGCCAGGAGATGGCATTCAGCATTTTTTTCTTCACCTTCGCCGTAAAGTTCATCAACCTCGGCGGGGCGCTGGTCGGCTACCAACCGACAGGATTCCCCTTCTTCAAGGAGCATGCCACCGGCGGGTACCTGGCGATGACGGTGGTGACACTGTGGGTGGCGCGGGGGCACCTGAAGCAGGCGTGGCAAAAGGCAACCGCCGGTTTGCGGGGCGTTGATGACAGCGAGGAGGCGATGCCGTTTGCTATTGCCTTTACCGGCCTGGCGGCCGGGTCAGCCTTCTTTCTGGCCTGGTGCGCAGCCGGAGGCATGAGCTTAAAACTGGCTTTGCCGTTCTGGTTGCTAATATTGTCATTTGCCCTCGTGTACGCCCGCATCAGGGCCGAAGCCGGAGTGCCCTTTGAATTCACCTATCCCTGGCAGATGGTGCAGTATTCCATGATCTACGCGCTCGGTGGCAAGGGATTGCTGCAGCTAGACAAGCCGCGCGGAATTGTAGTATGGAATATCATGTCGTTCCTGAGCCGCTTCCACCATGCGCAAACGATGACAGCCTACCAGGTGGATACGTACAAGATCGCCCAGCGCGCGGCAATCCGCCTGCGGTCACTGGCGCCGGTGCTCCTGCTGTTCGCATTCCTGGGCCTTGTGTTTGGTTTCTGGATGCACCTGGCCAATTACTACGAGTTTGGCCTCAACACCCTCGAGGGGAATGCGGCGAACATCGATTGGCGCACCAGTGACACGGTGAGCGCCTACACCCAGATGGTCAGTATGCTTGAGCATCCGGCCGGTCCGGATCTACAACGCACCGGCTGGATAATCGGCGGCGCAGTGGCCACCGGCGCGATGTGGATAATCCGAAACATCTGGCTGCGCTTCCCCTTGCATCCGCTGGGCTATATCGTGGCCACCGCCTACGGCGTCTCGACCCACCTGTGGTTTCCGTTCCTGTTTATATGGGTCATAAAAGGGATAGTGCTGCGAGTGGCGGGGGTACGAGGGTTCCGCAGGCTTGTTCCGACGTTCGTGGCCTTCGCCTTCGGCCACTTCATATTCGGCGGCGTGGTGTGGTCGGTTATGAGACTGTTTTACAGCACCGCCGTAATTCAGCGCTACTGGGTGATATTCTAGTGTTTGCAGCCCACCCGTACGGTGCGAACTGACGATAGAGCGGAACGAGAGGGCATGCCCGGGTGTTATATTTACCGCGGGCACTGAAGGAGGTGGGAAGGAGAATAAGAAGGGTGGGGGGAAACTAGCCCGTCGGTAATCCAAACACAAAGTGCGAAAGGAAAGAAGTCAATTGCCGTGGAAGGCCGGTAAACGTTGGGTGTACTCGATAACGTACGACGAGGGCTTGGAAGCGCTGCTCGACAATGCGCTGCCGGTCCATCGCAAGTACGGCATACCCGGGCACGTGGCGGTTGTGGCCAGCCAACTGGGCGTGATTCGGAGGATCCCGGTCGACCCAAGCGATGAGCCGCGCTGCAGTTATGATGGCATGTTGACCTTGTCGCCCGCGCAGATAGCGATGTTATGCGCCGAAGGGTGGGGTGTTTCCAATCACAGCATGACCCACCCGGCGATCACGCCGCAGAACGTCCGTTACGAGGTCATCGAGAGTCGCAGGGTGCTGGAGGAGGCCTTGGGAATGGAGGTGAGGATGTTTTGCGTTCCCGGCTGCAATGAGTGGTACGAGGTGGTTCGCTCCGTTGCACAGGAGGCGGGCTTGAGCGCCATCATGACCATTTACGACGACATAAACAGGCAGGACGGTGATCTGCTGCGGTTGTGTCGGGTGCCGCTTCACGAGGAGTATCCTCCACCGTTTTACTCGGCTTATGACCCCTACAAGCGCTTGCACCAGGCTGCCGACGAGGGTGGATGGATAATTGATTACTGCCACTGCCCCCTGCCGGGCCGGGTGATGCACCGGTGGAAGGATTGCACCCTCGAACACCTCGCAGAGCGCTTTGAGGCGGTGTTGGAGGTTGGCGGAGATGACGTGTGGCTCGCAGAGCCTAACGAGGTCGTAGAATACTTGATGAACACAAGAGAAGGTGACTGTCATGACTGAGAAGGTCCCACGGGCACAGTATGGTGCCCAACGCATGATGGCTGGTGCCGAGGGCAAGCCGGTTGCCATTCCGATGCAGTACCCCCGGATTATGGGGCCGAATTGTATGAAATACCTGCAGGAGGTGGTAGACAGCGGCCTGACGGTTGACATGGTGGGGCGGTTTGAGAAGGCATTCGCCGAGGAGTTGGGCGTAAAGCACTGCATCGCCACGCCCGGCTGCACGCCGGCGCTGGCCACCTTGGCGGCGGCCTTCGACTTCGAGCCGGGAGACGAGATCATTGTCAGCCCCATCGCGGACTACGGGACACTGCAAGGGCTGGTGAAGGAAAACTATATCCCCGTGTTTGCCGACGCCGCACCCGGCACCGTCAACCTCAGCGCCGAGACCATCGAGCCATGCATAACCGATCGGACGCGGGCGATCCTCGTCGTGCACATGACGGGAATTATCTGCGACATGGACCCGATCAATGAATTGGCACGCAAGCACGACTTGATAGTATACGAAGATGCCTGCCAGGCGACGTTCAGCGAGTACAAGGGACGACTGGCCGGCACCCTTAGTGCGGCGGCCGGCTTCTCATTCGACTCGGAAAAGACCATGGGCTCGGACATCGGCGGATGCGTGGTTACCGATGATGACGAACTGGCCGAACGGATCCGGTTCTACGGCCAAAGCCGGGGAGCGCGGCAGGAGCCGCACTTCGGCCGCAGGCACGTCGTACCGGGTTATGCCTACCGCATGCCCCAGTGCACTGCCGCCATCTGCCTGGGGCAGCTTGAAATAGTGCGCGACCAGGTGGTTCACCGCGACAAGATGGTGCGCTTGCTTACAAGTCTGATTGCCGAGATCCCGGGGATTACACCCATACCGATTCCGGATTACCTGAACGTCTACTCGTGCTGGATGTTCGGATTCACCATTGATCCGGAGCAATTCAATTGCAACGCCGAAGAGTTCGCCAAGCAGGTCCAGGAGGGCGGGGTGCCGATGGCGGACATCGGGAAGATGTACTTGATGCCGGCGGCGTGCACCTTCCTGGAAGACATGGCGCGCAACAAGACCTATCCATTCTCTATCCCGCCTGCGTCGTACGAGTACAGCTACAGTGCCGATACCTGTCCCAATGCGCGGGACTACCTGGAAAACTTCGTGTACTGGCCGACTTTCTGTGCAAAGTACACCGAGGAGACGTGCCAGCAGGTCGCCGAGATTGTGCGCGCGGTGGCGGATCGCAATCGCAGGTAAACCGGATGAGTGCCCACAGTTCGGGGAAGGAAGTGCTTCCTACAAAGGCTCGAAGGACGACAGGAATGCAGACTAACCACTTCACAACGCGGGTTATTCTACCGGTAATCGGCTGGCTCGTGGTTGCCGGCACCGTGATATTGCCCGCCTGGGCAGGGAAGACGATGCTGGACATTTCCTACTTCCCCATCGTTTCCGAGCAGCAATCGGTAGCCAAGCAGTGCAGCTTTACGGTTGTCCCGCCTGGACCGGTAACTGACAAGGTGGACATTGAGGCGCGTCTGGCCGTGTTCAACAACAGCGATGCTGCGCGGGATTTCAGCGTGGCATTTCGCTGGGTGTCCGCGGGAGGGGATGAGCCTATAGCCACCGGGCATGTCAGTGTGCCGCCCCGCAAGGTAGCCCTGGTGCGAACGTGGGCACCCACCACACAGCATGTAGGTGCCAATGAAGTCGTCTTCCGCCTGACTGACGAAAGCGGCAATGTTCAACAAGGGCGATGGCCCCTGCAGGTCGTCGCCTGCGATACGCCGGCCTTGCCATTGCTTCAAGGCGGGTGGATTGACCTGGGGTTTCTTTCACCGGGCGTGGCATGTGCCCGGACACGTGTTCCGACAGAGCAGGATGCACGCGCGGCCATAGACGCGATGAAACGCATCGGGATGAACGTGGTAATTATCACCTATGTCGAACAAAATGGGCCGTACTACCCGACCAAGATCAAAGAGCTTGGTGCGCC
>JALGVG010000112.1 GCA_029819875.1 Candidatus Zipacnadia bacterium
CCTAGCGGCCCACTTCATCGTTGCCACTATCCCTGTCCTCCCCGCTCGCCCAATACCACTTCGTCTTGTACTGGTGTATTATTTACCTATCGGTATGTTATAGACGCTCCAGAAGGCAGCTAGTTTCATCAATTTTGCCCCGGATGCCGTCTTTTTGCCATCTTCAGGCCGCATTTGGCCCCATTTCGGCGTTTCCGAGGGCTGCCGGGGCAAATTCCGGGGGCTTACAGGTCGATAACCATGTTGTTACAGCGATGCAGCATCGCCGCCCGGCACTGCTGGCGGGCGAGGTCGGCAATATCCGGATCGCGGTGCTCGGCCTGGTAATCGGCAGCCCGTTTCAACATCGTTTCCGCCAGTTCGTACCGCCCCACCCGCCGGTACAATTCACCTATAAGGTAGAGGATTGTCTGCTGCCGCTCCGGATGTACCTCCCCTTCAGCTATCGCCTCTTCGAAACGCAGTATCGCCTCCAGTTGGCACGCCCGTTCCCGTTCAATGTCCCCTTCCGCCCGCGCGCACCATGAAGCGCGCAGGTACAAGTCGGCCAGGTGCACGCGGGTTGCCCGCGCGTCATGTTCATAGCAACGGGCCGCCAGCAGGTACTTGGTAGACCCAAGCAGCGCCCCGGGCGCCTCCGCCTCCAGCACGTCGTCAAAGGCTGTGCTTAGCACGAATTCCCTCACCTGGGGCTGTACCTGATCAAAATCGCCCTCGAATGCCGCAAAATGGCATCGAGGGCAGACGTGCACGTAGTGCGCTACGGGATTTTCTCCTACCACACGGGGGCAAAAATCCGTGTCCTGTCCTACCGTGGTCACCGATCGGACAGCCCGACTGCTGAAGTGTGTCCCGCACACAGGGCACACAAGCTCAATCACAAGCAGCTTGGTCATCCGTAGCCTTTCCCTCGGCAGCTGTCCATCGCCGCCTGCCATTACCACATTGCCCCCGCCGATTGCGGACAGGACACCGGCATCTGCTGGTTTGCAGCACCCGGCACTTCCACTGCCGGGTGCCGCCGCCACAACAAAGCAGCCCCTACCCGCCGGCGTGCATCTCTCTTACCAAAACTGCGTCGAAATCGGCTGGCATTAGTGACTTGTCCACGAAGTTTAAGAAATCGTTCTTTTCGTTGGCGCGGTTGTATCCTTCCTCGAAGCTTATCTTCTTTTCGTTCACCAGCCTGGCCAGGCGGGCCTCTAACAGCTGCATGCCCATGCCGGCGCTGCTTTGGATGGTCGTCCGCATCTGCGACGTCTTGCGTTCGCGAATGAGGTTACCGATGGCCGGTGAGCCGCCCGCCTCACCTATCATTATTTCGTAGGCGGCAATTCTTCCATCCACGTCAATGCGCGGTATCAGTTCCTGCGAGAAGACCGCCGCCAACGACGTGGATGTCATGGCCCGGATCTCTTCCTGCTCGATTGCGGGGAAGGCGGTCACCAGGCGGTCAATGGTCTTGGGAGCGCTGACGGTGTGAAGCGTGGAGAAGACCAGGTGGCCGGTTTCGGCTGCCTGCAGGCAAGCACGCATCGTTTCCAGGTCCCGCATCTCACCCACCAGCATGACGTCGGGGTCGGAGCGCATGTTGCGGGTAACGCCCTCCGCGAAGTCCACCACGTCCACCCCTACCTCGCGCTGGTTGACGATAGAGCGCTTGCTCTCGTGGTAGTACTCGATGGGCTCTTCGATAGTGATGATATGGCAGTCGCGGTTTTCGTTGATGTAGTTGATCATCGAGGCGATGGTTGTCGTCTTACCCGATCCGGTGGGACCGGTCAGCAGGATGACGCCTCGCGGCTTGTGCAGCAACTCCTTTACGCCCTCAACCGGCAGTCCCAACTCCTCGAAGCTGAGAATCTTGTAGGGGATGAGTCGCAACGCCAAGGCAAAGTGCCCCTTCTGCTGGTAGACGCTGACGCGGAACCGCGCCTTGTCCCCGAAGGCGTACGCCGCATCGCAACCGCCTC
Source organism: Candidatus Zipacnadia bacterium (assembly GCA_029819875.1). Taxonomy (GTDB): domain Bacteria; phylum Armatimonadota; class Zipacnadia; order Zipacnadales; family Zipacnadaceae; genus JALGVG01. The sequence goes on from JALGVG010000112.1 coordinate 1,974, forward strand.
TTTCTTCAATCCGTTGCCAGTAGCGGCTGCTGGAGGTCTCCTCGCCGATGTAGAACTTTACCGCCTCCACCAGGTCATCATGCTCCAGTACCTTGTAGCCCTCCAGTTCCACCAGGCGGCCGTGGCGACGGTAGACCGGCGGCTGTCCCACCGTCAGGTGCAGGTCCGAAGCGTCCATCTTCACGCATCCGTCCATCAGCGCCTCTATCACTTCGGAGTCCATGACCTGGCCTGCCTTGTTGATCAACACATCGGGGGCCTTGACCGTGAGTCTACCCCACTTGTTTGCCATCTCAACTCACTCCCATCGCTTGGTTGTGTGCATGTGTATTCTCATCAATTGTTCCCGTTGCCCTGCCTGTGACGAGCGGTCAGTTGTTGCCGCTGCTCTGCGGCGGTGTTGCGGGCGGCCTGCGCTGGCGCATCGCTGCTCGCTTGCGCGCCCGGGCCGCTTCGGCCTCCGCTTGTTTGCGCTCGTCCGCCCTTTCCGCATCAAAGCGCCGCAGCATCTGGCGCATCTCGGTATAGTTGCCCGCATAAAACATCGCGTCTTCGGCCGTGATGATGCCGGCCGCGTACAGTTTCATCAGCGCCTGGTTCTTGGTCTGCATCCCCCAGTGCTCGCCTTCCTCGATGGCATCGTATACCTCCGAAGGCTTGCCCTCCTCGATGAACTTTTGAATGGTGGGGGTCACGACCATTATCTCTATGGCTGCAATGCGCCCTGCAGCATCCTTGCGCGGTACTAGGGATTGCGACAGCACGGCCGCCAGCGAACGCGACAGGCGCATGCAAACCTGCGGGCGTTCATGCGGCGGGTACATGTTGATGATGCGCTCCATCGTCTCGGCGGCACTGGTGGTATGCACCGTGGAGAAGACCAGGTGCCCGGTCTCGGCGGCCTGCATGCAAGTATTGAAGGTCGCTTGGTCGCGCATCTCGCCGACAAGAATGACATCGGGGCTTTCGCGCATCCCGTACTTGAGGGCGTCCTGGAATTCCAGAGTGTCTATGCCCACCTCGCGCTGACTGATAATGCAGTGCTTGTCCGTATGCACGTATTCTATGGGGTCCTCAATGGTCAGGATGTGTGCCCGCCGGTGGGTGTTGATATGATCCAGCATCGCCGCCAGCGTCGTTGACTTGCCGCAGCCGGTGGGGCCGGTCACCAGTATCAGCCCCTGCGGGCGCATCGCAATATCCTTCAATGACTGCGGCAAGCCCAGCTCGTCAATGGTGGGGACCTTTAGCGGGATGATGCGCATGACCACGGCGATGTGTCCGCGTTCGCGGTATATGTTGATACGCAGGCGGCATACGTCACCTACCGTCATGCCCACGTCACATTCCGGGTAGTCCTGGAACGCATTCCACTGCCGCTCGCTCATCAACTCGCGCGCCAGCCACTCGGTGTCCTGCGGGGTAAGGGTCGGCCAGCCCTCCGACGGCTCAATCACTCCCTTGACGCGCAGGTACGGGATATTGCCCGGTTTCCAGAACACGTCGGAAGCCTTGATGGATGCGCCGTGAATGACCAGTTCCTGCCACTGCTGTATCATCGCTGTCTCCTTGCCGACCTGCATGGTTCACCGCCTCCGCTACTCCACCCTCTTGCTAAGAAGCCCTTCTCTGTCCCTACCCCTTTTCCTTCCTGGCTGCGCGAAATAATCAACCCGCACCCGGCCTCGTTCCACCGCCTTGTGCAGCCGTTCGCGCCGTTTACTCGCTCTTGCCGAACAGCTCGGGATGGATGCCGGCGGCCATCTGCTTGAGCCCCTCGGCCAGCCGCGGCCCCGGAATGGTTACCAGGTCTTCATCAATGACCACGATGCGGCCTTGTTGCACCGCCTTCACTGCGCGCCATGTTTCATTGGCGCGCAGAACGTGCAGGTAGTCGGCAGGCTGAGCACCGTCGTGGCGGGCGGTGATAATCAGCACCGCCGGATCGGCCGCTATCACCGCCTCCATCGCCATCTGCGACCATTTCTTGTTGGTTGCGGCGGCGACGTTGCGGGCGCCGCAGACCCTGAGCATGTCGTCGACGAAGGTGCCGGGGCCGGCCACCCACAGAGGGTCCAGCTCAATGATGCACAGGGCCGCGGGCCGCTCGTCCCCGGCCAGGGAGCTGGTGCGCCGCCTGATGGCGCTCTTGACCTGTTCCATCCGCCGGGCCACGGCCGCGGCCTTGTCAGGTACACCGCAAATCCGACCGATGACCTTGATGCGGTCTACCACTTCATCGTATGACAAGGGATTAATGCCGAATACCTTCAATCCCAGTCCCTGCAACGCTTCAATCCTCTCGGCAGGGGTCCCGTGGGCGGTAAACACGACGTCCGGGCTGAGCGAGACAACCTTCTCTACGCTGAAGTCGATGTATCCACCGACCTGCTCCTTGTCCTTTGCCTGGGGCGGGTAGTCGCAAAAGCTGGTCACACCCACGATGCGATCTCCCACCCCGATGGCAAACAAGATCTCGGTCACATTGGGAGCCAACGACACGATGCGGCGAGGAGGGGCAGCGAACGTAACGCGCACGCCCAGGTCATCCGTCACGGTAAACGGGTAGTCCCCGGCCGGCGAAGAAGGCAAAACCGCAGGGGAGTGATGCGGTGTCAATCCGGGTGCCTGCCGGCTGCACCCCCCTAGGATCACGACAGCAACCAGCCATGCAGCAAATCGTAGCAATCTCATGGGACTTATCGCACTCCGCACGCGGGCGACCACCAGTGCAGAAGCGGCCTTTCACAGGCGCCGGAATCATGTCTGCCGGCCTGCCTACGAAGCAACTGTACGGCAATCCGGAACTCGGAGGGCCTTGCTCCTGTTCTCGGCGACTACTCATCGTATCCAATGCCCCGTGGCAAGTCAAGACGCCAAACGCAATAATATGAGCACTGCATCCGCCGCAGGTGCCCCCGCCGCTGACGGCGAACTGTTACCCATCACCGTCAAAGCTGACAGCTACGTGAACAAGGTGCAAATGATGACCAACCAGCAAGCCATAGAATTGACCCGAAAGTACTTGATGCCCACCTATGCGCAGTTGCCTGTCGCCTTCGTGCGCGGCGAAGGAGCGTGGCTGTGGGATGCCGATGGCAAGCAATACCTGGATTTCGTCGGCGGCATTGCCGTAATCGGCGTCGGCCACTGCCACCGGAGGGTGGCGGAGGCGATCTGCCGGCAAGCGCGCACCCTGATGCACACTTCCAACCTTTACCATATCCCCCCGGCGGCACAGTTGGCCCGGCGGCTGTGTGAACTGTCCTTTGCCGACCGCGCATTTTTCGCCAATTCCGGGGCGGAGGCCAACGAGGCAGCCATCAAGCTGGCACGCAAGTGGGCGCTGTGCAACAACAAGCCGGGCCGCGATGTCGTTACCGCGTACCAGTCATTCCACGGCCGTACCCTGGCCACCGTCACTGCAACCGGCCAGGAAAAATACCACAAGAACTTCGCCCCCCTCCCGCCGGGGTTCAAGTATGCTCCCTTCAATGACATCCAGGCACTCGCACAAGTCATCGATGACAACACTTGCGCCGTGATGCTGGAACCGATCCAGGCCGAGGGCGGCATCAACGTCCCCGATGACGATTACCTGCCCCAGGTCCGGCAACTGTGCGACGAGCGCGGCGTGCTGCTTATCCTCGACGAGGTGCAAACCGGCCTGGGGCGCTGCGGCAAGTGGTTCGCATACCAGCACTGGGGGATTACTCCGGACATAATGACGCTGGCCAAGAGCCTCGGCGGGGGCTTCCCCATCGGCGCGTGCCTGGCCACCGAGCAGGTGGCGAATTGTTTCCAGCCCGGTGACCACGCCTCCACGTTCGGCGGCAACCACCTGGCCTGCGCGGCCGCCTTGGCGACGCTGGAGGTGCTGCAGGACGAGGGGTTGGTTGACAACGCCGCGCGCATGGGAGCACTGATCAAGGCATTGTTTGCCGAGCGGATGGAGGACGGCCTTGCCATCAAGCAAATCCGCGGCCACGGGCTGCTGCTGGCTGTACAGTTTGCCGACGACGTGCCGGCCAAGCAAGTGGAAGCCGCCTGCCTGCAAGAGGGGTTGGTCGTCAACGCCATGGGCGACGACCGCCTGCGGCTCGCCCCCCCACTGGTAATAGGCGAAGAAGAGTGCTGCCGCGCCGTGGACATCATTTGCCAAGCCGTCATCGCCGTCACCGGCTGAGAAACAACACGTAGGCAGGAGGGAGATAGATGCCGATCGTCAATATCCAGTTGTGGGCCGGAAGATCGGAGGAGGTTAAAGAGCAACTCATTGAGGCACTTACCGATGCCACGGTCCAGACACTCGGTGTCCCTGCCGAGGCGGTGTCGGTAATCATTACCGAGGTGGACAAAAAGAACTGGGGTATCGGCGGGGTGCCTGCCGACAAGTGGCAGCCGGACTAGCCGGCGGCCGGTCGGTGACAACGCCCCTGACCTGCGCCGCTGCCGCCTGCCGCTTAAGGCTTGATGCGGCACCCGCCCGCACGGGCCGATGATCCGACTTGCACTGCATACAATCCCACTGCCCGGTCCGGGATGGTGGCCACCGGAAAACACCGTGCTTGTGTGACCACTGCTCGGGTACGGGGCCGGCATCCAAGGAGGATTCCATGAGTGTTTCAGCCTGGGAGGACCGGATCGAACTGAAAACTTACTACATCGGCCCTCCCGACCCCAACCCCCCTTGGCAGCGCACCGGCTTCAGTCGCGTCTATCCGTACCCCATGCAGGACGACATAACGCGAAAGCCACACGTAGTCTCCTACCGCGCATTGCACCTGGAGAATGAATACCTGCATCTGATAGTGTTGCCCCAACTGGGCGGGCACCTGTACTCGCTGTACGACAAGATCAGCGGCCGCGAGGTCTTCTACCGCAACAACGTGATCAAGTACGGGCTGGTAGCACGCCGCGCGGCCTGGATCTCGGGCGGCATCGAGTTCAACTTTCCCCAGGGACACACCTGCGTGACCGTCTCGCCGGTCATGTCCGCGTTCCTGCACGATGAAGACGGCTCGGCCGCCATTGTCGTCGGTTGCACCGACCGTGTCAGCCGCATGCGCTGGAGTGTGCAACTCAGCCTCCGCCCCCAGCAGGCGCGACTGCTGCAGAAGGTCATGCTACACAACGCCACCCCGCTTCGCCAGCGCCATTACTTTTGGGCCAACGCTGCAATGCCGGCCACCGATGACCTGCACCTGATCTTTCCGGCCGGCACGGTGAGAACCTCCTACGGAGACCACGACTACCCTGTGCTCAACGGCGTTGACCTCAGTTGGTACCGCAATCATCGCCGCGCCAACGACATCTTCTGCCTTGATGCCGACGAAGATTTCTTCGGCTGCTACTACGAGCAACAAGACTACGGTCTCGTTCACTATTCCGACCACAGGGTTGACTTCGGCAAGAAGTTTTTCACGTGGGGCACTGACGACGCCGGCATGATATGGGTGGACCTGCTCACCGACAGCGACGGGCAGTATGTCGAGTTGCAAAGCGGCCGTTTCGTCGACCAAAGAACCTTCCAGTTCTTGGGGCCCTATCAAACCGTGAACTGGGAAGAAGTCTGGTACCCCGTCCGACGGATTGGGGGATTTGTCCGCGCCAATGACAGGGCTGCCCTTAATCTGCGTGTCAAAGCCGGCAAGGCTTACCTGGGCGCAATGACAAACGTGGTGATGGAGCAAGGGAAGTTGGAATTGTGGCACCAGGGGCGCAGGTTGATGGCCGCGGATGTGGATCTGCGCCCCGACAAGCCGTATACCGCCACGGTCCCGCTGGGCGAGGACATCCCAAAAGAGAGCTTGACCCTGGTGTTGACCAGCGGCGGGCGGGAGGTGCTGTACTGCACTTGCACCATGTCTTGCGGCAAACCGCGGCCGATGGAAGTCAGGCCCCCGGCTCCGGCCGAGCCGGCCGAAGCGACCGCCGAACAGCTCTGCGTGGAGGCGGTGGAGCGCGAACTGCTGGCCGACACTGACGGTGCAAGCAAGCTGTATCAGCAGGCCCTGCACAAGGATTCCGGCTTCAGCGAGGCCCACCTGGGCCTGGGAATTATTGCCCTGCGCCAGGGATTGTTCCAGGCAGCCGACCGGCACCTGCAGCAGGCCACCGCCCGGAACCGCCACAGCGACGAGGCCTGGTACTACCTGGCCCTTGCCCAGATTGCACAAGGCAACATGCAAGATGCCCAGCAAGTATTGTTCTGGCTGGCAGGGCGCACCAAATGCCGGACCGAGGCCGAGATAACGCTGGCACAGTTGGCCCTCGCCCAAGGCCGCTGGCAGGAGGCGTTTGACCTTGCGGTCCGCTCCGGCCCGGGCCTGGAGGCGGACTTCCTGGCGGCTGTAAGCTGCAGGCTGTTGGGTGTCGAAGGCGAGCGGCGGCTGGCTGCCGCTGCCGCCGATTACCCGCTGGCTG
>JALGVG010000113.1 GCA_029819875.1 Candidatus Zipacnadia bacterium
CGGGCGAATTGTGCGGCGGCGGCAAACTGCGGGTTGTGATATTCAGTGACCGAGACGGCAAAGGCCGGCAGGTCTTGCAGTGCCGCTTCGAGGGCCGCCGACACGGTACCCGAATACAGCACCTCCTCACCAAGGTTCGCCCCCGCGTTTATGCCGGAAATTACCATATCCGGCGGCTTGCTGGTAGCCAGCACGCCCAGGATCACGCAATCGGCGGGTGTGCCGTTGGTTGCATAGGCTTCGATATCAAGGTCGCCGATGGCGGCCGGTTCCATGCGCAAGGGCTTGTGCAGCGTAATGGCGTGGCCGGCGGCACTCTGCTGCCGCTCCGGGGCCACGACAACCAACTCCGCCACGGCCAGCAACTCCCTAGCCAGCGCCGTCAGTCCGGCCGATTGGAGACCGTCATCGTTTGTCAGCAGTATGCGCATTACTTCATTCCCCGCATATTGACGAGTTGGCAAGCATCGCCCATCACGAAAAGTTCACCACCAACAGCCGCTGCACCCCCGGCAGGGCCCTTATCTGCTCGGCCAATGTGTCGGTGACGGGAGTGGCGACGTTGGCTACCATCAGCCCCACCCCGCCGATTTGCTCGGCAGCCACCTGGATACCACGGATATTGACGCCGGCCTCGCCGGTCAGGGTCCCGAACTTGCCCACGAAACCGGGCTGTTCGGGCCGCGAGTTCCAGATGAGCAGCACCGTACCGTCGGGCACTAGGTCAATGCTGTAGCCGTCAAGGTTGATAATCCGCGGCTGCCCCTCGCGCACCAAGGCGCCGGTGACGACATGGGAGCCTTCGGCCCCCGTAACGACGGCCTCCAGGACCCGTGAATAACCACGCTCGGTGCCGAGGGTGGCTTCGGCTACCTGGATACCGCGCTCCTCGGCCACGGCGCTGACGTTGACGTAGTTGATCGGCTCGTCCGTCGTCCTTTCCAGCAAGGCGACGAGGAAATAGCGATTGAGTGTGCCGAGGTACGCAGGGGCCAGGTCGGCGCTGCACCTTAGCTCCGTCCGCTGGATAGCGGTGGGCCAGACGGCGTGCTGCAAAAGTCCGAGAGCACGGGCCAGGGGCACGAACGGAGCAACGGCCGCCGCCCCCTCCTCGGGCAACGCCGGGGCATTGACCGGCCAGCGGGGCGGACGGCCGGCCAGCACATCCACAACCTGCCTGGCCGCGTCCACGGCCACCTGCACCTGCGCTTCGCGCGTGGAAGCACCAAGATGGGGGGTGGCAATGACATTGGGGAGGCACACCAGCTCCGGGTTGGGTGTCGGCTCGTCCTCGAACACATCCAGGGCCGCGGCCTTCAGCCGGCCGCTGCGCAGACACTGCAGCAGCGCCGCCTCGTCAACCAGCCCTCCGCGGGCGCAGTTGACCAGAATTGCGTCTGGTTTCATCAGCCCCAACTCGCGGGCGCCCAGCAGGTGCCGGGTCTGCTCAGTAAGGGCGGCATGAATGGTGACAAAGTCCGCCTCAGCAAGCAACGAGTCAAGGTCGCGCACTTCGGCACCGAGGCTGTCGGCCTGGGTGCGCGGCACATACGGGTCGTACACCAGCACGTTCATTCCCAGGGCACGCGCGCGACGCGCCACCTCGGAGCCCACCTTGCCCAGCCCGATGATGCCCAGTGTTTTGCCGCTGACCTGCCGACCCATGAAGCTGCTGCGCTCCCAGCGGCCGGCCTTGAGCGCGGCGTCGCCTTGCGGAATCATGCGCGCGGCGGCCAGCAGCAGGCCGATCGTATGTTCGGCGGCGGCTGTGGTGTTGCCGGAGGGCGAGTTGACCACCAGCACTCCACGGCGCGTGGCGGCCGCTACATCGATGTTGTCCACTCCCACGCCGGCCCGGGCGATGACACGCAAGTTGCGGCCCGCCTCGATAACCGCACGGGTCACCCGCGTGCCGCTGCGTACCACCAGGGCGGCAAAATCGCCGATTATGGCCCGAAGCTCCGCCTCGCTAAGCCCCGGTGACTGCTGGACCTCGCCCGCCTGGGAGAGGATCTCGATACCCTCTTGGACGATTGGATCGGCGACCAGTATCTTGTGCATCGTTTCATGCGGCCGCATAAGCGGCGGCCGTTGCCTCCTGTGGATCACAGCAATAGCCCAACTCGTTCAACTCCGTGGCGACCGCTTGCAGTGTCACCACCAGGTCGTCGAGCTGGCAACTACCTAGATGTCCGATACGGAAGATTCTGCCCTTCAGCTCCCCTTGACCTCCGGAGATGAGAATGTTGTGCCGCGCGCGCACTGCCGCCACCAGGCGGGTGCTGTCCAGTTGCTGCGGGCTTTTGACGGCGGTGACCACGTCCGATGCGTAGTGCGGATCAGCCAGCAGTTCCAGCCCCAGGGCGGCGATGCCTGCACGGCAGGCCCGGCCCAGCATCGCGTGGCGGGCATAGACATTCTCCATCCCCTCGGCAAGCATCAGGTCCAGGGCTGCCTGCAAGGCCGCGAACATGTTTACGTTCGGCGTGTAGGGAGTTTGACCCTTGTCCAAGGCAGTGCGTGCGGCAGGCAAGTCGAAATAGTAGCGCGGCATCCTCGCCTCCTCCGCGGCTTGCCAGGCGGCGTCACTTGCGGCCACGAATGCCAGACCCGGAGGAAGCATGAACGCCTTCTGTGAGCCGGCAACCACGACATCCAGCCCCCATGCGTCGGTCTTTACGGGAATCCCCCCCATCCCGCTGACAGCGTCGACAATGCTCAACGCCCCGTACTGGCGACCTGCGGCAGCTATCTGTTCCACGTCCTGGCACACCCCGGTCGAGGTCTCGTTCTGGACGAACAGCAAGGCGCGCGGCTGCACGTCGGCCACCACTTCACGCACCTGGTCTGGGTCTGCGGCCTTCCCCGGCTCGATGTCGATGGTGGTGACATCCGCGCCATAGCGATCTGCTATCTCGGCCATCCGCTCGCCGAACTTGCCGCTGCGGATAGCCACCACCCGGTCGCCCGGCGACAGGCAGTTGACAATAGCCGCCTCCACCCCTCCGGTGCCGGAGGCGGTGAGAATCAACACCTCGTTGCGCGTCTGAAAGACCTGCTTAAGGCCCGCGGTGCAGGCTTGCAGGCAGCGGGCGAACTGCTCTCCGCGATGAAACATTGAAGGGCGGCTTAGCGCCTCCAAAACCGCCGCCGGTACATTGGTAGGTCCCGGTATCATCAACAGCTCGTCAGTCATCAGGCATGAACACTCCGCTTGTGATATTCGCCCCGGCAGGCACATATGCATCCGGGCCGACGACGGCGTTGCTGACTTTAGCGTCTTTCCCTATCCGGGCGCCGTCGAGTACTACACAGTCATGCAACCGTGCCCCCTCGCATACTTGGCAGTTGTTGCCGATGCAAGCATACGGCCCCACGTCTCCTGCAATGGTGCAGTGAGCACCGATGCATACCGGCGGCTCGACGTGCTGCGGCGAAACCTCGCTTTGCACCTGGGGCCGTACCCAGTCTATGGCTCCCTGCAGCAGCGCGCGATTGGCTTGCAGGTAGCTGTCCAGGCGCCCCACGTCCGCCCAGTAGCCCGGCCGTGGAGGCAAGTAACCGACCAGTCGTGCACCCTTTGCCAGCAGGCCGGGGAAAAGCTGGCGCTCATTGGAGTACGGCCTGCCGGCAGGGATGGCCTCCAGCACTCGATGGGACATCACATACAGGCCTGCATTGACGGTGTTCTGCCCCGTTTCATCATAGCAGACTTTTTCCCTGAACGCCACGATGAAGCCGTCATCGTCCCGCTGGATGAGGCCGTAGGGGCGGATGTCCTCCACCCGGCGCAGAAGGATGGTCACATCCGCCTCTTTCTCCAGGTGTGCGCGAGCGACGGCCGCCACGTCAACGTCCATCACCAGGTCCCCGTTAAGCACCAGGAAGTCATCTTCCAGGTAGTCGCGCGCATTGGCGATGGCTCCGGCGGTGTCAAGGGGCACGGGTTCGGGGCAGTAGCGCAGTTTCACTCCCCACTTAGCGCCGTCGCCGAGACCCTGCCGCAGGGCATCGGCCTTATAGGAGACCGCCAAGATAATATCAGTGACGCCGGCGCGCGCCAACAGTTCCAGTTCGTAGGAAATAAGCGGTCGATTGAGCAGGGGCACGAGGGCCTTGGGCAGCCGGTCGGTCAGGGGGCGGAGCCGAGTGCCCAGCCCTCCTGTCAACAACACCGCTTGCCTCAGCGGGCTAGCCGGGCTTGTCATATCCTCCCCCTCACGCCCCTACGACCGTCACTGTCACCCGCCGGTTACGCGGCCCGTCAAGCTCAGCCAGCATTATCCGCTGCCACGTCCCCAGCTCGACCTTGCCGCCGCTGACAGGCAGCAGCACCGCGTTGCCGACGAGGCTGGCGGCCAGGTGGGCGGCCGCATTGTCGTCAATGCGGTCGTGTTGCCACCCGGTCGTGCCGGTGATCTGTGACAATAACTTGAGCGTATCGCTCACCAGGCCGCTTTCGTTTTCATTGACGTAAACGGTGCAGGTGCAGTGAGGTACGCTTACGCAGACAAGGCCGTCCCGGATGCCCGTGGCGGCTACTGCGTCCGCGACCCGGGCGGTGATGTCTATGATCTCGCGGCGCTGTCGCGTGGAAATTTGCAGATGTTCAACTGGCATGGCTATTCTAACCTCTCAACGTATCCCGGGCAGGCCGGATGGCCTCCAGGCATAACTGCAGTCCCACGTGTCCGTTGTAGTAGTTGAATTCCGGCGTATAGCAGATGTCCACTAAGCTGCCGGGACGAATCCAAGGATAGTCGGGACCCATCCCGAAGCCGATGCATTCCATGGGCTGGTCGTCCTGGCAGGCGTACAGTTTGAGGTGTTGCTCGTTGCGCCCCACGCGCCGGCATTCGATTATTTCCACCCGCCGGGACATGAAACGCGGCTGCGGGTTACCGTGCCCGAACGGTTCAAGGCGGGCGAGGTCTTCCACCAATTCGCCGTCAATTTCAAACAGCCGCACCTCCGCATCTATCGGCAACTGGGGAACGCACTGGTCAGGCCTCAGCCACCGGCGGGCCAGTGCATTGAGGCACTCCCTGAACTGCTGCAGATTGGCGACCTCCAAGGCCAGGCCTGCCGCCATCGCGTGCCCGCCGTGGCGCAGCAGCAGGTCGGAACACTCCTCGAACGCGGCGCTGATGTCAAAGCCGGCAATGCTGCGCGCTGATCCGCGGGCGATGCCTTCTTCGCTGGTCAGAAGCACGGCGGGTCGCCCGTAGCGTTCCACCAACTTGGCGGCCACGATCCCCAGCACGCCGACATGCCAGCCCTCGGATGCCATGACGATGACCGGCGTCCGCTCCAGGTCGAGTTCCTCCTCGACTTGCCTGACGGCCTCGGAGAGCACGCTGTCTTGTTCCCTTTGCCGATCGCGGTTGACGGTATCAAGGTGCAGTGCCAGTCGTTGCGCCTCCTCCTCGTCGGTGGTGAGCAGCAATTCCAGCCCGTCGCTGGCATCGCCCATTCTGCCGACCGCGTTGAGGCGCGGCGCCAGGCGGAATGAAACATCGCTGGCCCGCAGGGCACCGTCAAGGCTACAAATGCGCATCAAGGCCTGCAGGCCCACCTTACGCGTCCGGGAAAGCAGCTCCAGGCCCGTGCGCGCCAGGATGCGGTTTTCGCCGGTCAGCGGCACCACGTCGGCGATGGTGCCCAGGGCCACCAGGTCCAGGTAGGCCCGCTGGACGGCCTGCTGGCGGATGCCCAGCCTCTGGCAGAGGGCGGAGGCGAACTTGAAAGCCAATCCCACCGCAGCGAGGTCGTGCTCCGGATAGACGGCGTCGCGGCGCTTGGCGTTGACCACGGCGGTGGCCTGTGGCAACTGAGGACCCGGCTCGTGGTGATCGATGACGATGACGTCTATGCCGCGCTCGGTGGCGGCACGGATTGCCAGATGGTCGGTTATGCCGCAATCAACCGCGATCACCAGGCTGATGCCCTCGGCCGCCGCCTGGGCAAGCACCTCGGCGTTCAGCCCGTACGTGTCGCGAATCCGGTGGGGGATGAAATAGCTGACATCCGCCCCCAGCTTGTCCAGGAACCGGCACAGCAGGGCTGTTGCCGTTATTCCGTCAACGTCGTAGTCGCCGTGCACCAGGATGGACTGGCCGCTGCGCAACGCCGCCAGGCTGCGGCGCACCGCCGCCTCCATGTCCGGCAGCAGGAAAGGGTCGTGGAGGCGGTCGACGGAAGGGTCCAGAAATTCGGCGATAGCCTGGTAGTCATCAAGGCCGCGGTTGCGGAGGACAGTGGCGACTAGGGGGTGGATGCCCAACGCGCGGGCAGCGCCTGTTTCGAACTGCTTATCGCGAAGATTTACGACCCATCGAATGGTAGTTGGTGATGTCATTATTGGGGTGCACAGCCTGCGTATGCGTTATCGCTAGCAGTATAAAGAATACACTGGCGACTGTCAAATTGCCCGCGCCGGCGGGCTTCAGCCGGCGGCTCGTGGAAAATATAGGGGGAAAATGACGACCGGCGTCGAAGTTAATACGACGTAAGCCGTGCAGGGGCCAGTATCCGGGACGGGAGAGATGACAATGGGTGATCTTCGGCGGCACATCACGGAGGACGAAGGTTCATTGCAGCGCCTGGCCAAGTATATTCCGGGCTTTGCCGGGTACCGAGAGCGGCAGATTCGGCGCAAGGCCGACCAGATGGTTCGCGAGCACCTCTGCCAGATGCTGGACGAGATACGCACCGAGCTTAACAGCATTGTCGAGGGCTGGGTTCACGACAAGCCGATTGAATATCTCGATGACCTTGACAGGGTCAGGGGGCGGTTGCAGAAGGTACGTGACACCATCCGGTTCGCCGACTACGGGTATACAGGGTGGTTCGACGCCGTGAAGATAAAGGAAGAGGGCCTGGATGTACTCTATGAGTATGACCTGGCGCTCCGGGACCAGATAGCCAGCATAGCGCAGACAGTTGAGGCGCTGGCAAGAGCTGATGAAAGCGACATTGAGCGGCACGTGCAGCAGGCTCTCAGCGCCATCCACCAGCTCGACAAGGCGATCAGGGACCGGGAGCAGGTGGCCATGAGACTGGTGGCGGCTGAGTAGGATACGGGCCGGTGGCGGTAAGTGGGATAACCAGGATTGGAGGAGATCAGATGCGTGGCATACAAGTCATCGAGTGGCGGGACGAGACGGGCACGGAAATCGTGCACAGGTATCCCGAGGAGGGCCCGGGCACGGTCAGCCTCGGTGCGCAGTTGACGGTACGCGAAAGCCAGGCCGCAGTGTTCTTCCGGGACGGCCAGGCGCTGGATGTTTTCGGCCCCGGCCGTCATACCCTCACGGCGCTTAACCTTCCGCTGGTACAAGATGTTATCAATATTCCGTTCGAGGGCAACACACCGTTCCAGGCGGAAATCTACTTCGTTAACATGCGGACCTTCACCAACATGAAGTGGGGAACTCCGGAGCCGATACTGTTCAAGGACTCCGAGTTCGCCATGATCCGCCTGCGCGCCTTCGGCCTGTACACCATGCGGATTGCCAACCCGCAGCTTTTCGTGAATTCCGTTGTGGGGACCGAGCACCGCTACAGCACCGACCAGGTCAGCGACTGGTTGCGTGACTTCATCGTGGGCCGCTTCAACGACACCCTCGGCGAGCAGATCGACACGATACTGAAGTTGCCCCAAGTTTACGATGAGCTGGGGATTGCCGTGCGCTCGCGGCTGCAGTCGGACTTCGACCGTTACGGCATTGAACTGGTGGATTTCATCATTGAGGCCATTACGCCGCCGGAGGAGGTTGCAGCCGCCATAGACGAGCGGACCGGAATGGAGGCGGCCGGGGACGTGAACCGGTTCCTTCGCTACCAGACCGCCAGGGCCATTCGCGACATGCCGTCGGCCGAAGGCGGAGCGGGCGGCCCTGCAGCAGCCGGCGCCGGGCTGGGAGCAGGAGTGGGCATGGGGGCGGCGATGGTTTCCGCCCTAGGCGGTGCCATTCAAGGCGGCCAAGGCGGTCAGGCGGCACAGCCGGCAGCCCGGACCGGGGGGCCGCAGTGCCCCAATTGCCATGCCCCAGTACCGCCTGGAGCCAAGTTCTGCCCCAACTGCGGTGCTTCGCTGGCCGCCGGTTTCTGTACCCCGTGTGGCGCAGCGCTTCCCCCGGGCGCCAAGTTCTGCCCCCAGTGGGGCGCGCGCGTTGCCGGGCAGCAGTCGGCGCCGGGCCGGGAGGG
>JALGVG010000003.1 GCA_029819875.1 Candidatus Zipacnadia bacterium
CTAAGGCCTCACTGATCAGTGAGGCCTTAGTGTTTTTTTGGGATACTTACAAGTCGGCTGCGACCGGCTACAGCGCCATGCTCCCGCCGATCACGAAGGTGTCATCGCCGCTGTCGTTGTTGATATATGCGGCGTCAATGGTCCAACCGAAGGGTCCGCGGTAACCAACGCCGAGCGTCAAGTCGCCGTCGGCCAAGCCGCCGCGTACGCACCAACCGTCGAGTATTGATACCTCGGCGCCGATGTTAAAGATGGTGTCATCCTCGTTGGTGATATCATACAGGTCCGCCGCCACCAGGATATTGGAAGCGACCGGCAACGCGGCACCAACGTTGAAGAACGGCCCGCCCCACTGGTCGGTGATGTCGTCAATGGTAAAGGCAAGATTTACGGGCGGAGCCGCCGGTGCCTGCCAGCGGTACAGGAAGCCGGCACTGTAGATGGTGTCACCACAGCAGTGTGAGATACCTGCTCCCCAGCTCCACACGTGGTCAGCCATCTGGCCGTAGGACACTCCCCACCAACTGGAGCAACTGTCGTCTCCCCAATAGCCGCCGATACCTTGTCCCCTATCTGGCTGGACGCCGACCGCGCCGATGGTCTTGTAGTCTGTATCGCCCTTGACCTCGATAGCGCCTACTGCTTGGGCACCCCACAGACCGCCGTCAAGCGCCGGGACCGAAACCCAGGGCAAACCTGCCGGGTTATAGTAGACAACTCCTGCATCGTTGGTCACAGCAAGGCCGGTACCCCCCATCCCCCAAGAACGCGCTGTCTGGCAATGGCCCGCTGCCGCCACCATGAGCAGAAGCACGACACATATTATACTGGCGTAGAGTTTCATCTTTTCCCTCCCGTCTACGATAACGTGTTAGGGTAGTGCATCATGCTGCTTTCTCATGCTTCCACTACATCTGCGAAGGTAACTGTAGTCTGAGGCATCACCCCTTTGGTCATGCTTGCTACTTCAGCGGGAGAGAGGGCGTTCAGCCGTGCCTAAAACGGGGTTACCAGTGTTGCCCCCCAGGCGAAGCTGGAGTCCACTACACCCACTTCAAGTGCAAGCTCATTGAGTACGAAATACCTGGCACAGGCATTTATGTGGTCAGCGTCGTATTCAACCTGGATGAGAGCGCGTTCGACAGGCACCACTTCAAGGCCGGCAAAGAGGCCGTCAAGCAGGCCGCCGGGCCGGTCGCTGTCTCCATACCCCAGGTGCACTGCAAGGTGGGTGGTGCCGCTGTCGACCGGCAGTTCCTTGCTAAGAACCACGTAGAGGCTGCGGTTAGTCTCATTGGTGGCGTCCCACGCTCCGATAGCGACGTCCGGCAACTGGGAATCAGTGTCGAGGTGCAGCCAGCGGGCCAGGTCGAGCTTGTACTTGGCATTGAGGATATATTCATTGAGGTACCCGCAGTCCGGGGGCGGGGCGGGAACATTGCTGACGCGGGCGCCACCCAGCTCGATGTCATCGGTAATTCCCACATTTACGTTGACAACGGTCTGGTTTCTGACGTCGAAGTTCATGCGGTGGTAGCCGCCCTGCACATGTCCAGCGGGGAGAGTGGATGCGGTAGGCGTTACGATGAGGCCGGTGCTACCATACCACGAGGCAACCGGTGCCACCTCGGGCTGTGCTTGTTCCCATGCAGGGGGCAAGCCTTGGGCGAAGGCTACAGCGCAGGTCACAACTAGTAATACGATCACCGCCACAGGGATGCGCATTGACATCTCTTGGTCAACTCCTTGATGGAAGGTTTCCTGCCCTCCCCCTCCTCCAATAGGTCACGCATATATTACACCCATACAATTATGGCGTCAAGCAAATGCGCTCCGCAGTCCGCGCGCAGAAATACTCCATGTTGAAACAATCATCCGGCTCCAGCAACGGCGTGCAGGCAAGTAGCCATGTTCTTAGACAGGCCGCCGGCGGCTTCGTCTTGTGCAATGATCAAGAGGTAAGGGGACGGAAGGCAGGGAATTTTGTCACAGATTGGAGGTGGGCTACGTGTCTGCATTTGACGTAGTGGTGGTGGGGGCAGGGCCGGCCGGCATTTTTGCTGCCCTGGAGTTGATGAAAAACGGCAACTTGCGCGTCGCACTGGTAGAACGAGGTGCAGACCTCGAGGAGCGCCTGGCAATGCGTCAGGGGCAAGCTCAGCCGCAGGAAGGCTCCAACCCCATGTTGGAGGGCTTCGGGGGAGCGGGGGCGTTTTGCGACGGGAAGCTGACAATCACATCTCACGTGGGCGGACACCTGGCCGAATTGCTGGGCACCGAGCGTGCAGAGGAACTGCTGAGCGAAGTCGAGCAGATATGGCTGGCTCACGGCGCCCCGCGGGAACTGCACAGCGCCGACGAAAGCTTTCTGGCTGACCTCGGCAGGCGTGCGACTCTGTGCGGGCTGAAGCTGGTGAACGTCCCGCTGCGGCACATGGGCACCGACGGCAGCTTCCAGGTGCTGGGATCGATGCGCCGCGAGTTGGACGGCAAGGTTGAGCTGATAACCGGCAATGGAGTAAGCCGCATCCTGGTGGAAGGCAGAAAGGTTGCAGGCGTAGAGCTGGACGACGGCACCCGGTTACAAAGTTCGGTAGTGATTGTCGCCCCCGGCCGAGGCGGGGCCACCTGGCTGCATGACGAGGCTGAGCGGCTGGGGCTGGTAATAACGCCCGGAGCGGTTGACCTCGGCGTCCGCGTGGAAGTTCCCGCCGCCATAGTGGCCGAATTGACAGATAACTTGTACGAGTTCAAGCTGCTGTACTGGGCCCGCAGCTTTGATAACCTGGTGCGCACCTTCTGCGTGTGTCCATACGGCGAGGTAATAACCGTCCGGCACGGAGACGTGGTAACTGTCAACGGCCACAGCTACGCGGAGCCGACCAGCGACAACACCAACTTCGCGCTGCTGGTGTCCAGCCGCTTTACCGAGCCGTTTGATGACCCGATAAGTTACGGCCAGCATATCGCCCGGTTGGCGAACCTGTTGGGCGACAGCGTGCTGGTTCAGCGTTTAGGCGACCTGCGGGTCGGCCGCCGCAGCACGCCCAGCCGCCTGCGACACAGTATCCTGGAACCGACTCTGAAATCCGCAACTCCGGGAGACCTCAGCTACGTACTTCCCTACCGGCACCTGCGGGCGCTGCTGGAAATGATAGAAGCCTTGGATAAACTGGCGCCGGGAGTAGGGGCGGGTCATACCTTGTTGTACGGTGTGGAGGTAAAACTGTACTCATCGCGCCTGCAAACCGATGACAGGCTCAGGACAGAGATCAGCGGGCTGTATGCTTGCGGTGACGGTGCCGGCTTAACGCGGGGGTTGATGCAGGCCTCCGCTTCCGGCCTGTGGGCGGGACGGTGCGTTGCCGAGGCGCTCGGAGAATAGACGACGGTGCAACAAGAGGCAGGGCCGATAGCCACAAGCCCCTGGCGACGGCTTCGCGTACCCGCCTTCGGCAAGTCCAACAGGTGTGCAGGTTCATGGCGATGAGCTTCCATCATGTTATCTTCGGGGATGCCCGGCAGATGCCGGAACTGGAGGATGCAAGTATCCACCTGGTGGTAACTTCGCCTCCGTACTGGGATATCAAGGACTATGGCCATCCGGGGCAGATTGGCAGGGGCCAGCCGTACGAGCGCTACATCGAGGCACTGGGGCATGTGTTTGCTGAATGTTATCGCGTGCTGCATGACGGCTGCCGGATGGCAGTCAACGTCGGCGACCAGTACCTTCGGGCGAAAGAGTATGGCAGGTACCGGGTCCAGCCTATTTCCGCCGATGTCATCGTCAAGTGCAGGGAGATCGGCTTTGACTTCATGGGAAGCATCGTGTGGCGGAAGGTGACGACGACGAAGACGACCGGCGGCGGATCCATGATGGGGTCCATCTACTATCCCAAAGACGGGCACATCACCTACGAGCACGAGTACATTCTACTGTTCCGCAAGCCCGGTAACTGGCCGCGGCCGACGGAAGAGGCCAAGAAAAGGAGCAAACTGACGCTCCAGCAGCGATCCGCGTGGTTCCGCGGCGTGTGGGACGACATACCACCACAGCGCCAGGACGAGCACGTGGCGATGTTTCCCCTCGAGCTTCCCAGGAGGCTGATAAGGATGTACTCCTTCTGGGGAGAGACGGTGCTGGATCCGTTCCTGGGCAGTGGTACAACCACCTTGGCTGCGGCCATCGAGGGGAGAAATTCGGTCGGCTACGAGGTGAATGACGGGTTCGAGCAATTAATCCGCGACAAGCTCAAGACAGGCGAAGGGGCCGTGCCGGAAGACATGGGATTCGATGTCCGGTTCAGTCATGCAAACAGAGGGGTGATGCTTCCCCACCCCGGAGCGAGGCCGCAGGATACGGATGCAATCTGACGCGGCCTGCCCTGGCCGCTTGGGGCATGCGCACCGGTGCTGCACGTGCATCAGGCCGAACAACTCGATGGCTGAGAGGGATTGGTTTTTGGGGCATATTCATGTTAGTTCTTGACAAGAAGCGGGTAACCTACTATTGTAAGTAGTAAAAGCAAACTGCTTGACTACAGTCAAGACGCATGCCGGGGTATATCAGACGCCAGGCGCGAAAAAGGGGTATCCAAATGAAAGAGGAAGACAAGGGAACCGACCCGCGACTAGAGGTCTTCCGGCCTCGGGCGCAGGGATTGCAGAAGATGCTCGGTAAACTGGAAGCGCAGGTCATGGAGGCCGTCTGGGACAGCCCCAATGCCGTCTGCGTGGAGGATGTGCGGCGCAGGCTCAATGAGCGCGGGACGAAGGTGGCTTACACCACGGTGATGACCACCTTGTCGCGGCTATACACCAAGGGGTTGTTGAGCCGCGAGATCCGCGGGAAGGCCTATTTTTACACTCCCAACGTTTCACGGCGGGAGCTCAGTTCGACGATGACCCGCGAGGTAATAGACGGCCTGTTGAGCACCTTTGCCGAGCCGGCGTTATCGTACTTCGTAGAGGCAGTCAGCGAAAGCGACCCCAGCAAACTGGACTTGTTAGCCTCGCTTATTGAAAAGAAGCGGCAAGAAAGGCAGGAGGGCGACTAGCTTGACCACGCTGCTGGTAGCCGCTGCGATGGCGGTGAGCATTGCGGCGGTGATCAGCCTGTTGATGTACCTGCCTGTCCTGGCTATCGCAGAGACGGTTTCCCCTCATCAACCAGCAACACGGGCATGGATATGGTTCATGGCACTTGTCATCCCGCCCCTGGTGGGCATCGGCGGAGCAGGGGTGGGGATAGCAAGGAGCCAGTTGCATCCGCTGCTGTCACCGCACGCCAGCACGGTGCGCAACCACCTGTGCTTGCGGCCGCTTTTCGAGGGCCCGGACGGCCAGTGGCGGGCCGAGGGCCTGGCGGTGCTGGCTGCGGCACTTATCGCCGCCTCGGTCATTCGTTTCGTGCTCGGTGCCATCAATTCCGGACGGTTGGCGCGATTGGTGAAGGAAGTCGGACGGACCGTCACCGAGGACCTCGGACAAAACGGTGTTGACCTGTACTTGGTGCCCGGCAGCCGGGCAGGGATTGTGTGTGCCGGGCTGTGGCGGCCGGTGATCGCGATGGGCGATCAGACCAAGGACAATCTCAGCACCGAGCAATTGCAGGCGGCTGTAGCCCACGAAGTGGCGCATATCCGCAGGCGCGACAACATGGCCGAGCTGGTGGGGGCATGTTGCGTATTGTTCGCGGCATTGGCGCCGACCGCTTACCTGTACCGGCGATACCGGCGCCGGGAAGCGGAGGCGGCGTGTGACCGCATGGCGGCCCAGGCGGTGGGCACCACGGAGGTACTCCTGGCCTTGGCGGCACCCGGCGGCCTTCAGGCAGCGCCTGCCCCCATCTCCTGGCGGCTGGCCGCACTTTCAGACCTGGTTGCAACAGACCAAGACGAAGCAACCAGCCCGGATAACGGCAGGGACGAAATCTCCGTGCTGGCGCTGGTCTTTGCGATTATCGCCGTTGCCACTTTCGGCTTGGCCGTCGTGGCAACCCTCCCCCAGGTGATAGACAGCCTGCACTGTGCGGCCGAGACACTGACCGAGGTACTTCGGTAATCTTCGGCACCATAAGAGGAGTTCCGCTCCATCCCCGCGAAGTTGTGCCTGATATCGTCATCATCTTCCAACGCCCCATCATATCTGTTCCATGCAAAACACACACTCCGAGGTCTTTCACAGGCAGGCAGCAAGCAAGGCACGACTACTGACACTGAGCGTCGGGCACACCGTCTGTGATGCCTTCGTCAGCACGCTTACCCCCCTGTGGCCGGTTATCGCGCGGATGTTCGCCCTCAGCCAAGCACAAGCCGGCTGGATTATGCAATTATTGGGAATCGTGATGAATTTCGGCCAGCCGGTGCTGGGGTACATAACCGATCGCTACCGCTTGCGCCGGCTGGTAGTTGTGGCGATGCTGCTGTCGACCGTTTTTCTGACCACGTTCGGGTACATGCAGAGCCTGTGGCTGATGATGCTGTGGCTGGCCGCAGGAGCGTTCGGCGTGGCTCTCTACCATCCGCGGGCGGGTGCCTTGGCGGCAGCGGCTTCGGGCCGGCGCTGGGCGCTGGGCATGGCGGTCTTCGGGGCGGGCGGTTCACTTGGCTGCGCGCTGGGCACGTGGATAGCCCCGATTTTGTACAACATAAACAATTCGCTGACCGGGCTTGCGTATGCCATGCCGGTGGGGATAGCAATGGTGGCGGCGCTGGTAGTGATCAACCCCGAGTCGGCGGAAGGTGCCGTCCAAACTGCCGCCTTCAGCCTGCGACGCAACTTGTTGCCGCGCGCCTGGGTAGTCGCACCGCTGTTTGTGGTGATGCTACTGAGGGCAACGGCCATTATCGGGTTCAATTCATTCATTCCGTTTTTGATTGATGCACGGGGTCTGCCCCTGACCCTGGCGGGGCAGGCGGGGTTGCTGTTTCTCGGCGGCGGCGCCATCGGGGGGCTTATCGGAGGCCGACTCTCGGAGTGGAGCGGGCCGCGCGCGCTGACGATCACCTCATTGCTGGCCAGCGTCCCCCTGCTGTACGCCTCCCTGCACGTGTTGGGCATGCCGTTTTTGCTGATGCTGTTCGTTTGCGGGGTGATGCTGCGGTCGGCCGATTCGGTAAACATTGCCCTGATGCAGCAACTGGTCCCCGAGGGGCAGAGTTTGGCCTCGTCGTTGGGGATGGGGCTGGTGTGGGGCATCGGCGGCTTCATCACTCCGCTGGTGGGCAAGCTTTCCGACCTGCACGGGGAGGTCTACGCCTTGACCTGGGTGCTGTGCCTGCCGGCCGTAGCGGCGGTAGTAGCGGTCTGGACTCCCAAGCACATGCCCGCCACACAGCGCCCTGCGGCCGGTGCAGACCAGCAAGCGGACTGCTAGAGGCAACGGCCCGCGCAGCGATCCAGATGAGGTACTACAGTTCGACTACCTGCCCGGTGGCTGCTGACTTGTAGCAGGCTTCCACGACTCGCTCGTTCCACAGGCCGTCCTCGCCGGTGATGGGCGGGTCGGTGTCGTTGATGACAGCGTCGCTGAACGCCTCAATGTGGGCCTGGTAGATATTGTACGGCTCCGGTTCGATGACCTGGGCCTGGGCTTCCTCGCGCTGTTGCTGGGCATCGTAGTCCAGGTCCGCCTTTTCCAGGACAGCCTCGAACCTGCCCAGCGAGGACTGACCGATGGTGCCGCGTGCCGTTATGCTGCCCTTGGAGCCGTAGACCTCCAGGGCATTGTGACTGGCGGCGTCAGGTACATTGAACAAGGCATCAATCATTCCGACGGCACCGTTTTCAAATTCAAGCAGGCAGACCGCCGTGTCCTCGGCAGGGTAGTCATGCACAAGGTTGCCCATAATCATGCAGACACGCCTGGTGCGGCCGAAGAACATCTCTAGCACGTCCACGCAGTGATTGCCCATGTCTATGAAGGCTCCACCGCCGCCCAGCAAGGGATCCTGGCGGAAGGCGCCCGGGATGGGCGGGTACCAGCAGGTCAGCTCCGCCCGGCCCATTACCAACCGACCGAGCTGGCCGGCATCCACCATCTCCTTGATTTTGCGGTGGCAGCAGTGGAAGCGCATCATGAAATCCACGCCCAGCTTGACGCCGGCGGCTGCGCAGGCCTCCACCATTTCCTCGCAGTCCTCGATGGTGATTGCCAAGGGCTTTTCGCACAGCACGTGCTTGCCGGCAGCTGCACACTCCAACACCTGGTTCTTGTGCAGATGGTTTGGCGTGGCCACGTAGACAGCGTCCACCGGCGCGTTGGCGATCAACTCTACATCGGAGGTGTAGCGCTGATCGGGGGGGATGCCGTACTTCTCCCCCACCTTGTTCACCAGTTCAGCGGTTACGTCGCAGATTGCCACAAGCTCGGCGTTGTGCGCCGGCACGATGCCCTCCGGTATCATCCTGCGGTCGGCAATGCCAGCCGCCCCGATGACGCCCCACTTGACAACAGACATAGCAATTACCTCCCTCGATTACGCAGCATGAGCCATGACAGCTCGGTTGTCTAACCCGTCAAATCCACCCGCAGTACTGGGCCAGCAATCTACTGTACTCAATGAAATTCGGCCAGGAAATATCAGGCGGCACGCCGTGATCGCAGCCGGGGATATACCCGCCGTCCTCGAACAGCGGAGGAATGACGCGTTCCAACTCGCGCTTGATGACGTCCCCGCCCTTGGCGATAGCGCGCTTGTCTATGCCGCCTTTGTAGGCCATCTGCTTGCCGAACTGCTTGCGGAACTGGACGATATCGTTATTGGCGGCCACTTCTATGGGATCGGCGCAGTTGATGCCGGCTTCGATCCAGATGGGGATCAGCTCGCCGATGTATCCGTCCGAATCCATGTCGATAATGGGCACTCCTGCGGCGCGTGCCTCCGCCACCCAACGGTCGTAGCAGGGCTTGAGGAATTTACGCACCATGGCCGGTGATATCATGCTGTGGGACTTGTAGGCCATGTCTTCAGACATCCATATAAAGTCGAGCTGTACGCGCTCCAACACCGGCTTCATGGTCGCGGAGACGAATTCGCCCCAGAAGGTGGCCATCTCCATGACGAAGTCAGGGTCTTCAATCATCAGGATGCACAGGTTCTCAAACCCCACCCATTCGCGCATCTGCCAGAAGGGGCCGTTGAAGTTCAGTCCCAGCACCCAATCGCGGTCCTGAGCCATTTTGCAGCGCTCTTCGAAGTCATCGGGGAACCTGCCGGGGGCCTGCGGGTCGTAGCGCCACTTCATGTTTTCCCAATCGTCGCGGTTTTGGACGGGGAATTTGTGCCACTTGCGCGTCACGAAGTCCTTCGCCGCACGGATGTACGTGTAATCGTACTCGTCGGAAATTTCGGTGATCGCGCCCATCCAGTCCTGCACGATGTAATGTCCGTTCTTGTGTTCGAGGATTTTCTCCTCAAACTGGGGTATCATTCGGAAGTCCACGCCCAAGGCAACTTGCGGCTTGCGGGGCGGTTCGGGTCGGAACCCGAGAATGTCGTACAGCACATCCATGTAGTATGCATCCTGCGGCAGCCCCTCCTGGTGCCATCGCCGCAAGGTCGATTCGCGGGGTCCGCCGGGGTTGAATGGTACCTTGTCGGGGTTGCCGAATGTGAGTGTTTCGATATATCGCTGCCGAGGTGTCATGTAAGTCCTCCGAAAATTGCCCTGAACACGAGCACAAGCTTGTCACTATTTCTCGTCTGAAGCCAAGAACCCTTGCAGGTAATCGGGAAGCCTCGTGGCGTCATCGAGCGTTGCAACGGCAAGCTGCTGGCGGGTCAAGCCCCTGGCGTCGCGCAGGTCGGTGCCTGCAAGATTGGCGGCAGCAAGGTTGGCGTCCTGCAAGTTTGCCCCCTTGAGTGTGGCGTTGGCCAGATTTGCTCCCCACAGGTAAGCCCCGTGCAGGTCCGCGCTGCTTAAGTTTGCGCCTTGGAGGTCGGCACGCAGCAGGCGCGCCTCCTGCAGCCGTGTTTCGGCGAGGTTGGCGCCTCGCAAACACGCACCCCACAAATTGGCGCGCATGAGGGTAGCTTCCCGCAGCTGAGCGCCTTCCAGGTGAGCGACACTGAGGTCGGCGTTGTCCAGGCATGCGCCCCATAACTCGGCGTGCTGCAAGCCGGCGCCGGTGAGGTCAGCGCCGTGCAGGTTCGCTTCCCCAAGATTGGCGCCTGCCATGTGCGCGTTGCTGAGGTTAGCCTCCCGCAGTTGACAACCTATCAAAACAGCGTCTTCAAGGTGAGCCTGCATGAGATTAGCACCCTCAAGAACTGCACCGCGCAGGTCGGCTTCCTGCAGGTGGGAGCCCTGCAGGTCGGCACCGGCCAGGTCAGCGCCTGCCAGGTCAACCCCTCTGAGGTCGAGGCCGCTCAAGTCGAGGTGAAACTGGTCCGCAGAACTCCATGCACGCCCATGCCGGCAAAGCAGGGAAAGAACAGCTTGCACGTCACGGCCCGGCGGCGGGTATGGCTGCGCCCCGCCCGCCTCGTCTTCGTGCGGCTGCGCATGCTGCCGCATGTAAGCAACCAGCACCTCCAGCACCGTGTGACGGTACTTGGGATAGCGGGAGGCAAGCTGTTCAAGGGCATGAATGGCACCTATCCGCACCTGCAGCTCCGGGTTGGCAAGCTGTTCGATGGCGCGCGTGAAACGCTCGGTAACCTGCCCTTCTTTGGCCACTTGCACGTCCTTTTCCATCGCCGCAACGCGCTTCCAGTAGAAGTACAGGCCGGCCAGCACCGCTATGCCGCCGAGCATCTGGGCGAGGGTGATGCGCGCCTTGTTTTCAATATCGAACAGTTCCTTGGGTGATACTTCCCCCGCGTAAGGGGCGGCCTGCCACTTGGGTATCCACCACAGGCCCAAAAACAGCAGGCACACGACACCGGCAATGGCCAGGTAGAGGCAGAGACGCCGGGCAACTGCCCCCCAGTGATCGCGCCTGGTCCCAGTGGCGGGATGTGAGGTAATGGAATCTTTCATGCTTCCTACCGTACTACCCGATGGCGTGGCATGTAGACCATTTAAGCCGGTAATGCGGTGTGTCGTCAAGTGCCATGGGGGTATGAAAGCCTACGGCGCGAGGCGGCCACAGAGCCGGCTGCCTGCCCAGGCGGCTTGCAAGCTGCTACTCGTAGCGCAGGCACTCGATGGGATCAAGCAGCGCGGCCCTGCGCGCGGGGTAATACCCGAAGAAAATTCCTACTGCAGCGGCGAATACGAAGGCGATGATAATAGTCTGCAGGGGGACCGAGGTCTGGTACCCGAGGCGGGGGCCGATTGCAGCGATGGCAACTCCCAGGAAGATGCCGATGATGCCGCCGACGGCGCTGAGGACGGCCGACTCGATGAGGAACTGGGCGAGGATGTCGCGGCGCTTTGCTCCCACCGCCTTGCGGATGCCTATCTCGCGCGTGCGCTCGGCCACGGACACCAGCATGATGTTCATTATCCCGACACCGCCCACCAGCAGCGAAACGGCGGCAATTGCGCCCAGAAACAGGGTGATTATGGCGGTCTGTTCGCCGATGGTTGATAGCAGTTCAGTCTGGCTCATAATGCGGAAGTCATCTTCGCCGGAGCCGAGGCGGTGCTGGCGCCGCAGAACACGCTTTATGGACTCGGTGACGACCTCGGCCTTATCCGGCGAGATGGTAGATACATTGATTGTGGTCAGATAGCGACTTCCGAACAGACGGTAGCGCGCGGTGCTAAGCGGTATGACGACCTGGTCATCGGGGTTGCCGAAGCCACCGCCTTTTTCCTTAAGCAACCCGATGACTCGGAAGGGGATGTTGTTTATGCGTATCTGCTCGCCGACCAGGGGCCTGCCGTAAAAAAGTTCTTCCACGACGGCTGCACCGAGCACGACGACATTGGCGCGTGCTCGCTCCTCACTCTTGGTAAAAAAGCGGCCGTGGGTGAGGGTTGCATTGTCGGTTATGACCCAGTCGGTGGTAGTACCGATTACCTGGGTGGAATGCTTGAGGTTGTGGTACTTGACCTGCGCGCTGCTTCTGAGAGTGGGTGCCATGGCCTTGACATAAGGGACCTTCCCGCGCAAGGCGGTGAAATCATCATCGGTCAAGCGGCCCGGGCGGGTGGTCGGACCGCGCCCGCGCCCGTAGCCGGGGATAATGACCAGCAGGTTGGTGCCCAACCGCTCGATGCGGCTGATAACCTCGGTTTTCAACCCCTGGCCGATTGCCACGACCACCAACACAGCGGTTACGCCGATGATGATCCCCAACATGGTCAGGAATGACCGCATTTTGTTGGCAATCAGGCTGTCAACGGCCACCTGCAGGCTTTCAAGTAGATTCACAGTTGTTCACCGACGATCATCTGATGCATTGTTCAGTTCATCACTGACAACCCGGCCGTCGAGCAGTTGTACGACGCGCTTGCAACGGGCTGCGACACTGTGATCATGTGTCACCAATATCACGGTATGCCCCAGTTCGTTGAGGCGGTCAAACAGTGCCAGGATTTCCGCTCCGCTTTGCGTGTCAAGGTTGCCGGTCGGCTCATCGGCAAGGATTATATCCGGGTTATTGATGAGGGCACGGGCGATGGCAACGCGTTGCTGCTGGCCGCCGGACAACTCGCGGGGACGATGCTCGGCGCGATCGGACAGGCCGACCTGCTGGAGGGCGTCCAACGCACGCCGGCGCGCCTCGGCCCTGCTGACGCGGTGGGCATACAGCAAGGGAAGCTGCACGTTGTGCAGGGCTGTGGCCCGCGGCAAGAGATTGTAGGTCTGGAACACAAAGCCGATGCGCCGGTTGCGGACCTCGGATAGCTGGTTGTCGTTCAGCGTGCTGACGTCTTCACCCAGCAGGTAATAGGCGCCCGAGGTAGGCGTGTCCAGGCAGCCGAGCAGATTCATGAGCGTGGACTTGCCAGAGCCTGAAGGACCCATGATAGCGACGTACTCGCCGCTTCGTATGGTCAATGACACACTGCGCAGGGCGTGGACCTGGACATCACCCATCGCGTAGACCTTGGTCAATTCCCGGGTCACGATCAAGGCATCCGATTGCACAGCGGTTTCCTCGACACTTAGCGAGGCCATTGCTATCGGCGCCTACCTCCCGAGTGCATCATCATTCGCACTGTTCTGGCAGCCGTCCGCGTTTGGTCATTGGCTTGCGCAAATGGGACACTTGCTCCTGCAGGCAGGACCACGACCTCGCCCTCCTTCAACCCCGAGAGTATTTCGGTCTGGTCCCAGTTGGTCACGCCCACTTTCACCTCGCGCTCGACCGGTTCGGCATTCGGGGAGGGCAGCACCTGGACCCTTGTTCTGCCCTCGGAGCGGTCGATCGCGGCATCCGGCACCTGCAAGCAGTTCTTCTTTTCAGCCACCACGATGGTTACATCGGCCGTCATCTCGGGGCGCAGTTGTGGGAGCAGGTCGAGTACCTTCACGCGGACGGGAAATTGGACGACATTTTGCGTCTTTATGCCCTTGGGGAAGATCTTTACAACCTTCCCCCTGAGGGTCTTGTTCGGCAAGGCGTCCAGTGTTATTTCGGCCGGCATTCCCACCTTGATGGGTGCAACGTCCACTTCATCAACATTGGCCATAACATACATCTCGGAGACGTCGGCAAGCGTGACGATAGTGGTACCCTGAGCGAGCGCCGCGGTGCCGGCGGGAATGAGCGTGCCCTCCTCGACGAGCTTTTGCAGCACAACGCCGTCGCGAGGGGCGACAATGGCAGTATGTTTGAAGCTGTATTCCATGTCCTCCAACTGCGCCCGGGCGCGCTTGAGGTCCGCGGTGGCGATCTGGATATCCTTGGCCCGCGAGGCGTCCTGCAAGTGCCCGGCAATGGCCCGTTGCAGGGAGGCGGCCGCCTGCTTGACGGCAAGTCGTGCTGCCTGCAACTCGGCTTCCCGTACCGCGATCTGGCTGCGGCCGGCTTCGGCAACCGCCAGGGCAGCTTGAGCCTGCTTGAGGCTTGCTTCGGCCGCCTGGCGCTCTTGTTTACGCAGGTCAATCTGCACCAGCCCCGCCCGCGCAGCCGCCAGTGCGGCTTCGGCCTGCTCAACCGCGGCCTCAGCCTGGCGAATCTCCTCAGGCCTGGCCCCGGCTTGCAGCAACGAGAGGCTTTGCCGCGCAGACTCAAGTTGCGCGGCAGCGGTGTGAAAGGCCCTGCGGGCCTCGTCAACGGCTTGCCGGGAAACAAAGCCCTTGGCAAGCAAGGCCTCCTGGCGCTCAAGGTTGGCCTTGGTAGTGTTCCACGCGGCTTGCGCCTCGGCCACCCGCGCGCGAGCCTGCGCCAACTCCTGGGGGCGGGCACCGGCCTTCAGCACAGCAAGCTGCTGCTTGGCTGACTCAAGGGCGGCCTCGGCTCGTGCGACGTCGGCTTGAGATATTTCAGGTTGGGCCATTTCCTGCGCCTCGGCCTGGCGCAGCCGGGCACGCGCCGCATCCAAATTGGCCCGCGCTTTCGCTATTTCCTGCTCCACCGACACCTTTGTCTGTTCCAGTTGTGCCTGCGCCTGTTGCACACGGGCCTGGGCGGACTTGAGAGCAGCCTGCGCTTCTTCAATGCTGGTTGAGGTCTGTGTGATTTGGCCTTCGGAGTTCAGGTGCGCCTGGGCGAGCCGGGCACTTGCCGCATCCACGCCTGCCCTGGCCTGGTCCACCTGCCGTTGCAGGGTGGTGGGGTCAATCTGGGCGATGAGCTGGCCCGCACGCACGTAGTCGCCTGCTTCCACGAACATGCGCTTGATCTCGCCGCCGCTGCGCGACTTCACCTCAATGGTGGTGAGCGGCTCCAACACCCCGGTGGCGGAGACGGTAACGCGTAGCGGCCCGCGGGTAACAGTAGCAGTCAGCAACTCGGCCGCTGCTTGCTGGTGCCGGCGATTACGCCTCACCAACCACAGGCCTGTTACGACAGCAACAAGCACTACGACAACAGTGACAATAATGATCCTACGTTTCATAGGCAACATCCTATAAGCCGGCAAATGTGGTACATGCGGTGGCTGGTAGCTGGGGCAGCGAATGTCGCAGTATGTCGGCCGCCGCCGACCAGCAACCGCGCTTATGTGCCTGGAACAGCAGGCTGGTTGACATCCTGCTGTCCAAGGGTCTGGGGCTCTTCAAATAGCGAACGACCTGCCGCGGCGAGTAATTGATAATATGCTACGACCTGGTCATAGCGGCTTTGCACCAGGCTGGCGCGCGACTCGCGCAATGATTGCTCGGCATCAACGACTTCAACGATTATGGCCACGCCCTCGTTGTAGCGCTCGCGGGCGGCCTGCAGGTTGGCTTCAGCCGCGCGGACGGCTGCTTGGGCGGCTTGGACGCGCTGGGTGGCGTTCTGCAAGTCGTACCAGGCGCGTTCCACTTCACGTTTGACGGCCAGTTTGAAGTCAGCGAGGCGCTGGCGGGCGGCGTGCAGGCGAGCCTGAGCCCTGTCCACCTCGGCCCGCGTCGTCTTGTCATGCAGCGGATAGCTGGCGCCGGCAGCCAGCCACCAGCTTTCACCGGTGCTGCCGGAATAGCGTCCATAGTCCAGTTGCCCCGTGGCGCTGAGTGTGACTCCCGCCGCGATGCGGGCTTGCTCGAGGGCCAAGCCGGCGGCGCGGACATTGGCGACCTGCGCGGCGAGGTCGGGACGGTTGTCGAGGGCTTCCTGCAGCCACGCATCCAGCTCGCCGACCTGCGAAGGGGGCGTGAATTCACCCTCCAGCAGCAGTGGGCGTGGAGTCTGCAAGTCGAGAAGGGCCTTCAGGTCGGCGAGAGCCTGCCACGTGGCGTTGATGGTACGCACGGCATCCAATCGGGCTTGCGCCAGCTCCACTTCGACCGGCCGGCGGTCCACGGGTGCGGCGGTCCCAGCCTGGATCCTGGCATCAACCATTTCAAGGTGCATGCGGCTGGCCTCCACTCCCTTGCGGGCTACATCGGCAAGCTGCTGATTGGCGAGGACAGTGTAAAACGTAGCAGCCACCTGGACCAACAGGCGGCGGCGGGCGTCAGCCAGTGAGTAGTTGCTGGCCTGTAGCTGGGTGCGGGCAGCGGCTATCGATTCGGCGAGGCCGCTTTGGTAAAATGTCTGGTTCAGCGACAGCCCCATGTCGTGTGTCGTGCTCCGGACGCTGGTGGTTTCAACAACGCCGCCCCCGATCTGGATGGTGCGCGGCAACGACTGCTGAACGCGCGTATTGTACCGGGCATTGAGCCGAGGCAACCAGCGCCCAACCTGGGCGTCAAGGCCGGCCTTGGAGGCAGCAACGTCGTACCGTGCCGCATGGAGCGAAGGGTTGCGTTCCAGCGCAAGCCGAAAGCAATCTTGTAGTGTGAGCTGAGCCGGAACTTCTTGGGCATACAACGCCGTGGCTGTCAAACACAGCGTGAGTATGGGTAGCACCAAATTGCGCATACAACTACTCCGGTCCGCCGGCCTCGCTCTAAGCGGCCGACTGCGAGATTGTGGAGGGCAGACAAGGCCCTTGTTCTTAGACGTCCCTGGCCCCGTGGAGATTCCACTTATTTTGCAGCCCGCACGAGAGCATGGCTGCTTGCACAGCATAGTAATTCCACAAGCGGCCTGCGAAAGCCTCTTGCCGTAATCCACCACGACTACAGTTGCAGTTCCGTGCCCGACTGCAGGTCATAGATGACAGCTCGTCCCTGACAGAAGGCGGCACAAGTGGGCACAGCACTGTGCCCGGCGGCCGCGGAGGGATAAGTGGGTGTGCCGGGGTTGATGTGAATGACATCGTCATGCCGGCTGATGACAGGGGTATGAGTGTGACCGGACAGCAGCAGGTCAACTCTCCATTTACGGCATAGTTCCAGCAACTGCTCAAGCGCCATCAGGTGGCCGTGAGTGGCCAGGATCCGCAGGCCCTCGATCTGGGCGAACAGGTAGGGCTGCTGCAACGGCATATCCAGGACAAGCTGGTCAACATCGGCGTCCGCATTGCCGCGGGCAATAAGCAGCGGCACAGAGCACTGGTTGAGCGCTGCCGCCAGCGCGGCCGGGTCGTAGCCTTCCACAGGGGAAAACTTGGGGCCATGGTAGAGGACATCGCCACAGTGGATAATGACGTCGGCATCGGAGAGCGCCACGTCCATGGCCCGCCGCCAACCATCCAAGTTGCCGTGCGTGTCAGAGATGATGCCTATTTTCATGGGTCATGCACCTCAGTCCAGGAAAAAGTCTTCAAGCTGGAAAACGAATTCGTCAGGCGCGCACAGGCCTGTGATCATGCCGCGGAAGTCGCCGTCAGCGCCGAATACCAGAACTACCGGCAAGGTAACAGAGCCGTATGCGGCAAGCAGGTCCGCATGGGCCTCGGCATCCAGCCGCACGCAAACCATGCGCGCGAGGGCTTTCTGAACCTGCGGGTCGGCCAATGTTTCCTGCTCGAATTTCGCGCATTGCGGGTCGGAGCCGGTGGTCACCGCAACGACGACCGGCTGTCCACAACGCTTGCCGGCAGCCAGCCCTGCATCAAGTTCCGTCAACCACTCCATGCTCATTCCACTCTCCTAAACAGGTACACATCAGGGTGATCGAATAACCTGAACGTCGGTTCAGCTTGCCGGTCGTCAATCCTGTATCCAAACAGCTTCGGCCCATTGTCAAACATTGCCTGCAGGTGCCATCCCCGCTGCCCGAAGACCTGGTCGTAAAACTGCGTCATGACCGGGAACTGGTCGGCTACACGGCCAAGACGTTCGCGACGCAGCCCGGTCAACAGCACGTAGTCAGCCCCGTCAACGGTAGCCTGCACGTAGCGCCGCTTGGCCTGCAGCTTTTCCGCCGGCAATGGCCTGCCGAAGTAATCCAGCGCCAGGTAAGCACTATCCAACACCCGTATGCGCACGCCAGGTATCCTGCGGATAGCCGCCAGACCCACCGCTCCCCACGTGTCATCATCTTCGACAACGATGACGCTGCCAGCCGGCACGTGTGACTTTATATATTGTAACATAGCAGCACGGTTGTCGGGGCATCTATAAACGTTGAGATAGGCGATGCACCACAATAGCGCGCTCCCCAAGCCGACAACTGCCAGCAATATGCCCAGCCATCTTCGTCGCCGGCGCGCGGCAATCAACTCGCTCAGCCATGTACCTGTAAGCAAGGCGAAAAACGGCATCAACGGCAAGCAGTAACGCGCCATCTTCATCCACATCCCCCCCATCGCAGCGATAAGCAGCAGCATCCCTGCGACAACCAGCCACATCCCGGCCGCCCGGCGTGCCAGCAGCCGGTATGTCCATACGACCAGGGCTGCTATGCCAAGCAACATCAGCGGCCAGCCCATGCCGTAGGGCAGGACATGCAGCAGTTGATAGGCGTAGGGAGTCGTTCCCACGAACTGCAACGCCCACCCCGGCGGCGGGTCCAGCTTGCCGGCAACTTGTAGGATGTTCCAGGTCAGATGGGAGGGGCCGGCCGGGGCCCAGTAGTCCAGAGGCGTCAGCACGGCATAGGGGTTGAGCACCAGGAAGACGGCGGCGGCGGCGCCGATAAACGCCCATAACCGGCGGCTGCTGTGGGCGACGCCGGCGTAGATACGCACGCCATGGCGACTGTAGGCCAGCCAGGTGGCGGCAATCGCCAGCAACCAGGCCAATATCGTGGCTGACTTCAGCATGTCCGCCACGCCCTGGTAGATTGAAGCCAACTGCCGGTCAAAGAAAATCTGCTCGTGCTGGGCAAGCCGCTGCGGTGTGAGGGTCGCCGCCATTGTCCTGGCGGCAAGGTGAAGTATGCGATCCCTCATGGCCAGCCATCCGGCAGTGGAGCCGGCGACGACCACTGCGATGCTCCAAAGCAGGGCCAAGGTCCGGCGGGCAGCCCGCCGTACAAGCTGGGCGGAGCCGGCAGGCTGTTGCGATCGGCGGTACACGGTCACCCCCCAGGCCAGCAATCCCAGCGGGACAATGGGGAGGGAGGATTGCTTGATTGACAATGCAATCCCCAAGGCCACCCCGCAGAGGAGGAAATGGCGCGAAGCTGCACTGTCGGCTGCCTTCATGCACAACAGCAAATACACCAGCAGGGCCGTGTTTGCCAGGACATCAACGGTGTAGAAATGTGCTTCGCGAACAGCTAGCAGCGTGACGGCATACACTGCCGCCGCGATCACTGCTCCCCCCCGGGAGTGGGCACGGCTGCCGACCGCGTATACCAACAGCACGGTGGCGATATCGAAGGCGAAGGCCAACGAGCGGCCGGCTACAAGCGCCGCCACGGCAGGGCTGCAAGCTGCAACAAGCGGTCCAAGATAGATGGCCGGCAACAACAAGTACAGCGCCAAGGGGCCCCAGACATTGAAGTGCGGGTTGAAAGCGGCTGTTGTCGCTACCTGGTGCGCCAGTCGTAGTGCCACACCGTAGAGGGTGTTTTCATCACAATGCCACACAAGCGGAAAACCCCAAAACAGCCCGTAGCCGCGCAGGATTGCTGCCACGACCACGACGGCAGCCAACGCCGCGGCGCACCAACAGCATCGGCGTCTGTCTTCGGCTAGCGGCGAGGATAGAAGGGATTGCTCCACGCCTTGCGGCCCTCCGAATCCGTGCACTCGACGCGAAACACCGTGCAGTCCGCGTTGAGGGTGAGGGTGACATCCGTGTATGGTTCGGCTTGTTCCGGCAAGCGATGCGTTGTCGTGCCGCAACCCGGCCGCGGGTCAATCACCGATACTTCCCGGCAAGGGGAACACTGAATATGTACTTGCTCGCAATCGTATTCAATCAGGTGGATTTGCGGCCCGCTGGACGCGTAAAAGTGGCCCGCCTCGATTGCTTCCAGGAGGCTGGAAACACTGCTGTCGGGGGCCTTGAGCCATATCCAACCGCCCAGCGCATCGTTGTAGTGCATATGCGCATCGTCCACGGCAAAGCCCAACAACCTGTGCCCGCGGGCCAGCAAGCCGTCCCATTGTACTGCTGACTCGCCCCGGCCGATGCCGCGATGGCAGGTGCAATTGTATACTTCCAAGCCGATGTGTCCCTCGGCATCAACCAGGTCATGGGTGACCAACGACGACCAGTACGGATGGGCGATGAAGCAAACACGACACTGGGCGGCGACTGCGGCCACCAGTTCGGGTATGCTTTCAGTCTCCGGGATTTGGGGCGCACTTTCCATGCCCAAGCCGACCACATGCACCGATTGGCCCAGCTCTCCGCTGCCACCGTCAAGTTCCGACCCGGGTATCAGCGTCAATCCCCGGGGGTCCAAGTCATCAGTAGCAGTGAGCACCCGGTGATCCGTCAATGCCAGGAAGTCATAGCCGGCGCTGACGTACAGGTCCACTGCCTGTTGTGGTGTCAGCCTACCATCGGAGTTCGTCGTATGAGTGTGCAAATTGCCTTTGTACCAGTTGCCTGCAATTGTAAAGGGATTGGACATCAAGTTACCTCCAGTCTACCAGTCTACAAGTCTACAAGGGGAAATGCAGTGGTAATGTGTGACACAAACAAGGAAGTTTTCTCCCCCGCGTACAATAATCCTTTGTCAGGTGGCGGCTTGGTACTATGCAGCGTCCACGCAAGCAGGCCGACGCCGGGTGACAATCGCCGGGCAGTGGCCCAGCTGTGACAGCAACAGCAACCATCTCCCTCGGCGTCCTTGCAGCAAAGTGGGCTGATTTATGGCCGGCAAGGCTGAGTCAACATGCAGAGTACGGTTCGAGAGCGTCATGCGCAGCTGACCGCGGCAGACCTGTTGTTGCCGGTATCGGCGGGCAGCCTGGCCCGTTTCTGGAGCCAGTTTGCCCAGTTGCTGCACGCCGGTTTCAACGTCCATGACGCCTTGATAGAACTGCAAGGACGCGTCAGCAAGCGCATCGGCAGGGTACTGGGGCGGATGGCTGTGGTCGTGGCACTGGGCAGGCCGTTGAGCGAGGCGGCCGCTGCTTACCCAGGCATATTCCCCGGCCACGTGGTGGGAATGTTAAGGGCGGCCGAGGCAGCAGGGGAATTGGAGAGCATCGCACGTGACCTGGCTGAACAATACGGCCAGGATCACCGAATGTGGTTGCTTTCACTGCCGGCCAAGATATGGTTCGGCTTGATAGTGATATTCTGCGGATTGGTGGCACCGTTCCCCGGCATCGTGTTGCGGGCCGGCAACATCACTGCCGGCTTGCAAGACTACCGGCACTTTGCCGTTACGCGCCTGCTGCCGGCGATGGTGGCGCTGATGATCGGGATATGGATAATGCGGCTGATACTGAACTTACCGAAGGTGAGGCTGGTCAAAGATAGCGTGGTGTTTGCCGTGCCGCTGGTGAACT
This sequence comes from Candidatus Zipacnadia bacterium, assembly GCA_029819875.1. Taxonomy (GTDB): domain Bacteria; phylum Armatimonadota; class Zipacnadia; order Zipacnadales; family Zipacnadaceae; genus JALGVG01. The sequence continues at coordinate 21,295 of JALGVG010000003.1, forward strand.
GGCCGACTGCAGTCACAGGACGACTGCGGTTTTTCCGCTGCCTGCAAGTGCTGGTAAGGGCGGGGGTCAACCTCCCCGAGGCGGTGGAGACGGCGGCCTGTGCGGTGCCGAACGCAAGCATGGCTGAGCAATTCAGGATGGCCGCTGCCTGGATGCGGCAGACCGGCGGAGGGATTGAATACTTAAGCCGCGTACCGTCATTGACGGACACCATGCGAAATATCCTGCTTACCGCCGAGCAGGCCGGCACGTATGACGAGGCGCTGCAAGTGCTGGTCGCCGCGGCAGCCGCGGAGCGCGCCTGGTTGTTGCAGCGCAAGACCATCGCCGGCTACGTGCTGGCTTACGTAGTGATAGGGCCATTGGTAATGGTGGCCTTGTACTTTGCTTACCGAGGATACTACCAGGCAATCTTCGAACGCTTCGAATCTCCGGAGTGGATGCCGTGATGAGAGTTTCCGCTTGCGCCGTACTCGTTGTCATTGTTGTGGGGGCGGCGTTCGGCGCCGGGCCGGCGGCCGCCGATGTGATGCTGAACCACAACCTGCAAGAATGGGAAAGAATCGGCCAGGTGACAATACCCACCCAACCGCAACAAGTACGGTTGGAAGCCGAGGCAGACAAGCCCGCATGGATAATTTCACAGCCGTTGGAGGGCGTAACAGCCGGGCAACCGTTCCAATTGAGCTTTTCACTGCGTTGCGTGAAGGGGGATGCCTCAGCCGCCGTGTCGCTGCTGCCGGCTGCCGAGGGATGCCCACCACAGACATATATTGCGTGGCAACAGCAGCCGTCGACGGCCTTCAAGCGCTGGCGCCGCGTTCACCTTACGTTGGTTCCCCCCATAACGGCCAAGGGCGTGCGCCTGGCCCTAGGCGCCCGTGGCGGAGACGGGGCATGGGAATTTGCCAATCTGGACACAAGGCCCCGGTCGCCGGTGAGTATCCCGAAGGGGCCGCTGGCTGAACTGCCGCCTCCCCGGTTCCCCCAAGCATTGCCCGACGGCTGGCAGCCGGAAGGCAACTTGGACGGCAAGCCGACCTCGATAGGCAAGCTTACGGCTCTCAACACGATGGTCGGCAGCCTGGAGATAAGCATGCCGGCGGAGGTGGAGGTCATGCGGGGCGAACGGCACCGGGTGATGGTGCTGGTCACCAGCCATAGCACCGGCGAAAAGACGCTGGAGGTGTCGGTGCAGGGGCCCGTGGGGGTGGCAGTTCCCGACTTCTCAGTACCTGTGGCACCTCGCAGCACCATGCGCTTTTATCCCGTGTTGCAATGCATGAGGGTAGGTGACGCATGGTACAAGTTTACCTTCGGCTGCGACGGCGAGTATAAATCGGTCCCCGTCCGGGTGCATTGCTACCGGGGTTACCCCTTCTTTGGATGCATGTGGCGGGGCGGCGCCGGAGCTGAAGCACCCACGCCCGAGGAGTTGGCAGCACTCGACCGGCTTGGCATATCCACCCACTACGTCGTAGGGCCGCCTGACAGCTTGATGGCCCAGACATTGAAGCAGACGCCCGGCGACCTGCTCGTGGCCCTCAGCGGTCCGCGGCAGCAGCAAGAGGATATAGCACAACTATTGGACGACCTCGGTCAAACGAGGGACCGGATCGCCCTCATCGGGGCATTTTTGCCGCCCAACTGGGCATTGTTTCGGACCAATCCTCGGATACTCGCTGCCGGCAACCTCGATACTCTGGCACAGGTGGCAAGCAGCAAGCTGCCCGGCGCGTTCGTGATGAGCGTGCCGTTTTACGTGGACAAGATGTCCAGCGGGCTGGGGGCCGGCCTGTCGGCAGCAGTAGGGGCAGGTATCGGGGAAAAGGCTGTAAGCCTGGTAATCGCCGCCACCGGCTTGCCGACGGCAGCGGCCATTGAGGAGGCATACGGCAAAGCGACGGCCCGGCAAGTGAGCACGTTCTGGGTGGAGTTTGACAAGTCGTATGACCCGGCACCATTGCGCACTGCTCTTACCGAGGCCGGTGTGCGGCTTCCCTTGTTGCTTATTCCGCTTGTCAGGGGGATAGACGGGGGGCGGCTGGATGCCCTCATGCTGGGCCGAATGGTCATTGATTATCTGTACCAAGGCGCGACCGGGGTAGCAGTACCGGCCTCGCCCCGCCAACTACCAACCGCCAACGGTAATCAAGGGCCTCTGGGACCACCCATCACCCTGTTGGATGAAAACGGCCGCGCACGCCCCGAGATATGCGCCGTGTATCGCGAACTGGCGCGGGAACTGGCGGCCGCAGTGCCGCTGGCGAGCGCCCACCAGGGGGAAGGCTTTGGAGTCAGCGGGGGAGCGTACCTGACTTACAAGCCGTTCCTGAGGGGCAACGACGGGATCGTGGCGATGTGGAACAACAGCGGCAGATGGGTAGACGTCGCGGTTGAGACCCGCTGCCTGCCGTTGCAGATGCAAGTGCTGAGGATCTCCTACGACGGGCAATTGATGCACAGGCAGTTCATGGAGATGTTCCAATGGTCCGAGGAGGCACGCAAGAATCACCAGACAGCCGTCTACGTGCGGGTGGCACCGTTGCAGATCGTGGTGCTGACATTGAAGCTGAGCAGCGGACACAACGGGTGGTTGCGCAGAATTGACATCAAGCCGCAGACAAAGAAGCGGCGCCACGAGGGTCCCGGTGCCGAACCGTTCGAGAAGTCTCCGTGGTGGCGGCGGGAGGGCACGGGGCTGCCGATAGGCACATGAGCAATCAGCACGGGGCGACAGTGGCGGAGGGGGAGGGATTCGAACCCCCGGTGCTTTCGCACAGCGGTTTTCAAGACCGCCGCCTTCGACCACTCGGCCACCCCTCCGCACTACACGGAGTATAGATAGCATCAGACGGGTTGTCAAGCAAGGCTTGATTGGGATACGACTGAAAAAATTATCCCACATATATTGCAGGTTTCAACGCAGCACAGTAGAATATATGACGCGATAGGCAGGGAGCATCTTGGAACCTGTCAATTGATTTCCCCACGGGGGAAAGCAGAGGGAGGTATGCGGTCATGGTCCGTCAATTGATGTCGCTAATCATCGTAGGATCTATCATCGGATTGAGCGTCGGGATACTGGGGTGTGCAGGCGGTCCGTATACGGGGCGGGCAGCGGGGTACGTATACGAACCGATAGGTGGCGGTCCACCGATAATCAGCGCCAATCCCACACCACCCGAAGGGTACCAGCCTGTCGAAGGAGCTTGCGTAAAAATAGGCGGGAAAACGACCTTCACCACCCCCCAGGGGTTCTACTTCGTCGGGGTGCTGGATCCGGGCACGCAGCACGTCGAAGTTGACGTGGACTGCGACGGCACACCCGAGATCGAAATGGATATAATCATCCTTGCCGGCGAAACCACGTGGGGAAGCGGTCACTCCGAGGGTGGTGGGTAGCTGCGGTCCATTCGCTTGTAACGCCGGTTAACGCTTCCTTGAACCCCATACGTACATAACGCGCGCGAGAATCACACCTGGCCCGACGCGTCGACGGGGGCGCATGTGCGGCCGTCATGGCGAGGTACGCATGAAAGGCGAAATGACCAAGCGCAACTTCGTGCTGTGGGCGTGGATTGTATTACTGTTGTGCGTGGCTACTTACGAAGGGCACACCCAAGGTGATGCTGCAGCACTGGCCAGGAAGCAGTTGTTGGCCTGCGGTTTGCAGCAGGTAACCATCGAAGGTAATGACGACGAGCTGGTTATCGCTTACACCTACGGGGGGCAGATGCGAGGCAAACTTGCCCTCGCATTGGTGGCCATAGCAACACAGGATATCGCCAGCCGCTACAGCAAGGTCACCGTAATTGCCCGGCAGAACGGGCATCAACTCCTCAAGCTGACCACCGACCCCAAGGGGCTTGCAGCCACAGCGCAGGCCAATGCGGGCACAGCAGGCATGGAGCAGGCGCGCCTGCTGCTGCAGCAGGCAGAAGGGTCGGCCCTCGCTTCACCATCTCCTGCAAGCACACCGACGAACAACCAAGGCCGCGGCGCGGAAGCAGCGGCACCGTGCCCGGCCCCGCCTGCCGGCTCTGCAAACGAACTTGCACAGTCGCTGGTCCAAGCCGGGTTTGAAAACGTTGCGGTTCGCGTGCTGGCACCGGCAGAGGTTGTCGTCGAATACGAAAACCGCACATATCGCAGCCAGGCAGAGGGGTTGGGGACGGTGGCGCGCATTGCCGGTCAACTTCTCGCCGCCGGCACACCACTTACCATCATCGCCAAGCGCGACGACGTGCCCGTTGTCATCGTCAGCACCAAGGCCGGTGCGGTAGAGCAACTGGGGCCAGGAACGGAGGGGCCCTCAGTAGTACAGGTGCGGCGGCAAGCACCACAAGGCAAGGTAGTGGAAAGCAGCAGCTTGGGCAGCAGTTTCGGCCGTTGTGACGTCAGCTTGCGGCCGGTGCTGAAGTACGAAATCGGCAATGAACTGCGTCCCTTCATGACGGACTGGTTCATAGCTCCCCAGCTGACCTCCACCATTGCGCCCGGCTGGCGGGTTTCCGTGCAAGGGATGCTGCAAGTCGACAATCCCGGTGCAAGTATCGACCGACTGCTGCTGACTAGAACCGGCCGAGCGTGGAACAATCGCGTTTTATGGACAGGCAGCGCCGGAAAGTTTGACGACCGCCTGCAGGGCGTCTTCGGGGAGGTGCAGCTCGAACTGGGAGAGGGGCGAGCAGGTCTGCGCCTGGCGAGCTTGGGGCGTGACGACTGGGGTTTCAATATTCCCATGTGGCTGGGTTACTATGAGCGCGAGTTCGGCAAGCTGGGCGTGACAGTGCGCGGAACCGTGGGGCGGTTTGCCGATTACAATAAGCTGACCGGGCTGGTGGAGCTGGACCGGCGTTTCGGTGAAAGCTACCTGGGAACTGCCGTGACCATCGGCTCGCCGGTACGCGAGGGGATAGTGCACTTGACCGTTCCGCTGGGGCCGCGGCGCGTCGGCGACCCGAGCAGCTTGCGGGTGCGCCCGGCGAATTATTGGGGCATTGACTATTTCACCCACAAGGGCGCGCCGGGCACGGAAATGTTGCGGGGCGATCACGACCTGCGATCATTCCGCGACGAGCTGACAGGACCGTACCTTGCGGCCAACCCCGGGCGCCTGGCCGGCGTGCGCTGCAGCATGCCGCAGCAGAGTTGGATTTGCGGGCCATCGCACGAGGGCATATCCGGACTGATCCGGATTCCGACTGCGGACGTGATTCCCGATGGCAGCTACCGGGCAGGGGTAAGCTACATTGACGCCAATCACATGCGCACCCCGCACACCGGCAAGAGCGAAATGATACCGTTTTTTATCAACATCGGGTTGCTGCCGCACCTGGAGATCGGCGGGCGACTGACCATATTTCCGGATCTTACGGAATTTGACTGGAATTATGACATGGATCGCAGCCTGTTCATCCATTACCAGCTATGGCGGCAGAAGGGCAGCCGGCCGGCGGTGGCTATCGGTGCCCAGGATGTGAAGTTCGGAGACGACTCGTCAATGGTCGGCCGCGCTCAATATGCTGTTGCTACACAGCAATTCAAGAATTGGCGCGCCCATCTGGGGGTCGGCAGCGACCGGATGAGCGGCGTGTTCGGAGGGGTGGAGGTGCGCTGCTCGCCGAGGCTGGCGCTGATGGGTGAGTACGACACTGATTGGTTCAATTTCGGGATACGTACGGCATTGGACAAGCATTGGCGCCTTGACCTGACATTGACCGACATGGACAGCATCGGAGGCGCATTGAGTTATTCGGCCATGTTGCCCTGATGTGCAGGGTTGCGGCCCCTGCACGCCGCAACTACGATAGGCCCTTTGCAGCCCTGCCGTATCGGGCAGGCATATCCGTAGGGGAACATCGCACTACTAACGTCACACTATCCCCTCTAGATATTTCGAGAGGAGCGAGACAGCAGTCGTGGCAGCCACGCCGTGGATAGGTGTGGCTGCAAGCAGCTTTCGACAAAGCATGCTGCAATGGTGCGGACAGGGCATGCGGGGGGCGGCTGCTGACAGTGGCGGCGGGCAAAAGCAGCAAGCGGCATGGCGCAACCACACGGAACAATGGAAGGCCATTGCGAAGGGACGGGTAGCGGTGTCAAGCAGCGTTCGGTTGCCTTTGTACATTGCCATAATGGCGATTTGTTCAGCAAGCGTGGCGGCAACTTGCCGGGCCGCAGAGCCCCCGGCCGGTGAACAGTACTACCTGCAGCCGGGCGATGTCCTGCAAATAACAGTGGCAGGCCATCCGGAGCTCACATTTGATTCACGCAATGCTATCGAGATTCGGCCGGACGGCAAGTTCTCTTATCCCTTCGCCGGCGAGATCATGGCTAAGGGCAAGACCGTGGCCCAGATTACGGCGTTAATCACCCAGGCATTAAGGAACAACCTGCGCAACCCGCGGGTGGCAGTGAACGTAATCCAGTATCGCACGAACGAGATATACGTGCTGGGTGAGGTGAACAAGCCCGGCGCCTACGCGCTTCCCAAGGACCGGGAGCTGGACATCCGGGGAGCAATAGCATTGGCTGGAGGGCTGACAGCCAGCGCTTGCCGGGAGACGGCGAAGTTGTTTCGGAATGGCCGGCCGCCCCAGGTTGTCAACCTGCAAGCGATACTGGCCGGCACCTCCGAGGAGGCCTCCGGAGCGTTGCAGCCAGGCGATACACTGGTCATAGGGCGGCGCAACATGGTCACGGTTATCGGCGAAGTTGACCAACCGGGCAACTACGAGTTGCCGGATAATGGCAAGGTATCTGATGCCTTGGCACTGGCGGGAGGGTTCGCCGAGAACCGCGAAACCGGCGGCACCCGCGCCAACAGGACGCAGGCGACGTTGATCAAGGCGGACGGGACCACCGTGCCGGTGAACCTGGCTGCCATTTTGTCCGGCCAGCACCCCGAGGCGGACATAAGGATGCAGACCGGCGACACGCTGCTGATATTACAAGGGAACAACGAGGTGGCAGTCCTGGGGGAAGTGGCCCAACCGGGCTCGTACTATGTCGCAGACAAGCAGAAGCTGTCGGCGGTGCTGGCCCTGGCGGGCGGGGTGACGCGCAACGCTGATGTGCAGCGCGTTCACATAATAAAGCCGGATGGGACGCTGTGCACGGTCGACTACGAGCCGGTGCTGCGCGAAGGCAACGATGATGCCGACTTGCTGTGTGCCCCCGGCGACACGATAGTGGTGCCCACGAACCGCAATCGCGTGGCCGTGTTCGGGGCGGTCGCCAGGCCCGGCGTTTACACCATCGAGAGCGATGATACGGTGCTGGACGTGATCGGGAAGGCGGGCGGGATGATACTTGACAAGGCCGCGCCGAGTAAGACACTGCTGATGCGCAAGAATGCCGAAGAGGGCAAGCCGGTGCGCATAAACATGCAGGACATAATCAAAGGTCGAGTTGATCCCCAAGCCTTGCGCGTTCAAGACGGAGACGTAATACTTGTGCCGGAATCCAAGAAACTGGAGTGGGATGACTGGACCCGAATAATCTCGTCGGTTGCCAACTTGTGGTGGCTGATTGATCGCTTCTAAGCCGCAAAAGATGTCATCTGGTCTATCTCTTTGCTCGCAGGTACGGACACCCGCGGTCGAAAGGAGTTTGTACCTTGGCCGACTCAGCATCCTCGGAAATGGGATTGCGCGATTATATTGATATACTCCAGCGGCGCAAGTGGATAATCATTGAAGTCTTCACGGTGCTGGTGGCGGTGGTGGCTGTTGGCAGCTTTCTTCAAACCCCCATATACAGGGCAACGGCCGCCCTGCTGGTGGAAACCGAGGTGCCCACATACGGGCGCTACGAAGAACTTCCCCTCATCACCAGCGCCCTGCAAATGAACCGCAGCCAGACTATAGAGACACACAAGCGACTGATAACCCGGCGGCCGGTGCTGCAAGCGGTGATAGACGACTTGAACCTGCCCATAGAGGTGGGCAAGCTCAGGAAGCAGATCTCGGTGGCCACGTTTCGCGACACAAACGTCCTCGAAATCAATGTTGATGACCCTGACCCATTTCAAGCCACCAGGATAGCCAACAGCATCGCCGACAAGTACATAAAGCTGAACCAGGAATACAACCGGGAGTCAGCCAAAAGTGCCTCGATGTTCCTGGAACAACAGTTGAGCACGGTTAAGAGAGATCTGGCGAACGCTGAGGAGGAATTGGAGCGTTACAAGCGAGCGACCGGCATAGCCAATCTCGAGGAGGAGACCAGCCAGCAGATCGAGGTGCTGGGCAAGATAGCAGGCGAATTGGCCCTGGCAAAGGCAAACGCCCAGGCCGCTATTGCCCAAAGCCGGGTTACGCTCGAGAAGCTTTCCGAGCAGGAACAGATGCAACTGCAGTCCCTGACAGAGCAGCCCAACCCGGTGGTCCAAGGATTGCAGGAAGAACTTGCCAGGTTGGAAGCTCAGCGTGCAGGGCTACTGGAGGAGTATGCTCCCCAAAGTGACCGGGTGCGCTCGATAAATGCCCAGATAACGCAACTCAAGCAGCAACTTTCAGACCAGATGCAGACTATTCTATCCTCTTCCACCAAGGCGGCAAACCCCGTGCGCCAGTCACTGTTGACGGATGCCGCGCGGGCGGCAGCTGCTGCGGCGGCGGCGCAACAGCGGGTGGCGGCCCTGGGAGAAGCCCTGCAGCGGGCCGAGGCGAAGCTTGACAGCGTGCCTGCCAGGGAGAAGGAGTTGGCGCGCCTGGTTCGGGCAGAGAAAGTCGCCGACAGGGTCTACACGCTGCTGCTGGAAAAATACCAGGAAGTGAGGATAGCGCAGGCCATGCGGCTGTCAAGCGCCCGGCTGGTGGAACCGGCGGTGGTGCCCGAGGAGCCCATCAAGCCCCGCAAGAAACTCAACATCGCCCTGGCCGGCATCTTCGGACTAATCCTCGGAATCATGTTGGCCTCATTGATCGAATACCTGGACGATACGATCAAGGATCCCGAGGAGGCCGGCGACCTCGTGGGCAGCCCTGTGCTGGGGGTGGTGCCGCGCTTTCCCAAGGAAGAACGCCTGCTGCTGACAGACGCGCCGCCCAAATCCCGCGTGGTTGAGGCCTTCTGGACGGTTCGTTCCAACCTGGGATTTATCGCGGTGGACCGGCCGATACGCCAGATCCTGGTGACATCTGCAACCGCGGCGGAAGGCAAATCGTTCGTGACAGTCAATCTGGCCATAACAATGGCGCACGCGGGCAAGAATGTCATCATTGTTGACAGTGACCTGCGCAGGCCAAGCCTGCATAGCACGCTGGGCATCGCCAATGCTGAGGGCCTGACAACCGTGCTGGTCGGCGAGCGCGACCTTGAGGATGTGTTGCAACCCACGGAGATAGAGGGGCTGCGTGTGCTGCCCAGCGGCCCACTTCCTCCCAATCCCGTTGAACTGCTGGCCTCGGACAGGATGGCCCAGCTTTGCGAGAGCCTGGCCGAGATGGCAGACTTTGTGATTTACGACTCGCCGCCGGCCATAATAGTCAGCGACGCAGTGACTTTGGCCTCACGCATGGACGGCGTGGTGCTGGTGGTGGAGCAAGGAGGCGCCAGCCGCAAGCTGGTGGTGCAGGCCCGGGATCTGCTTGCACGGGCACATGGCCGGATCATCGGTGTGGTGTTGAACAAGATGTCCCGGGCAGGCAGCCGATACTACTATTACTACTACGACTATTATTACTACTACCCAAGCGAAGAGAAGGAATAGGAGACCACCAACTACTGCATGGTATGATAGCAGCAGTATTCGCATCTCTGATAGGTGGCGGTAGTCCGGCGTTTTGGGCCTTGGTAGACGGCAAGATACTCCGCTTTGACTAATTGCAATTCGCAAGGCGACGGCTCGGATTAGAGCACCCGGTAAGGCGAAATGGAGTTCAATACGGAAGCTGACAGCCTGACAGAAAAAGCAAGACGCATATAGAAAAATACCACCTTTCTGCTGTTCCAGCAGATCGGGGGTCTCCTCATCTCATTTGCATTTACCGTGTACGCCGCCCGCTTCCTGGGTGCAGTTGAGTTCGGGGGATACTATTTTGCGGTTGCGTTCGTCAGCAGCGCCGGAATACTGGCATCTTTGGGTTTGCCCAAGCTATTATTTCGTGACGTGGCGCGCCGACCGCAGGATGCACCCGAAGAGTTGTCTCACTTGCTGCCCCTGGGTGTGCTATCAACACTGCTGGTGATCGTCGGGCTACAGCTCATAATCAAGCTCTTCCCGCAAACCTCTCAAGCGGAACGGTTACTTGTTCTCCTGCTGTCGATTGCAATGTTGCCGGGGCTGCTCACACAGTTGGTGTATGCTATCTTCAACGGCCTCGAACGCATGGGACTTCCTGCCGTCATGGGGTTGCTGTTTAACGCCGTGACCACCGGCCTCAACTTCTACGTCTTGTATCGTTGGCAGAATGTCGCGTACCTGGGTTGGGTTGCAATAGGGGTTCAGGCGTTGGGAGTATTCGTAGCCCTTTACCTGTTGCGAAGGGTCCTTGACTTACCGTGGCCGAAGCTACGCTTGGACCTACGGCGCATGGCTGGTGCGGCGAGGGAGGCCTATCCGTTCGCACTTGGACTGTTCCTCATTCTGTT